>CAYWVP010000109.1:0-6104 GCA_964461605.1 uncultured Anaerolinea sp. | reverse complement strand
CGCGTAAACCGGCGCCACCGTACCCAATTCATCAAGTACTCGCGGCACAGAGATATCGCCTGCGTGGAAAATGTAATTAACCTGATTTGCTTTTAGTTCTGCAAGCAGTGCGGGATGTAACGCGTTGACACGGTCAGGTATGTGCGTATCGGCAACAACCCCCACCGTGATGGTTTGCGGAGCAGAAAACTCGATGGTTGTGATCAACTTAACAATTGGCGAACGTCACTGATCGCTTGTTGAGCATTCAAGAAAAGAACCCCGTGGATACCAAGTTGTTCTGCAGCATCAATGTTTTCCTGCAGATCATCCACAAAAATCGCGTGTCCGGGTTCCGTCTTCAGCCGGTCCAGCATCAACCGGTAAATAGCGGGATCCGGTTTGGCGAGCCGCACCTCCGCGGATATGATGGCATGGTCAAACAGTCCCAGGACCCCATAGTATTCATCCAAAATCCTGCGTGTGCCGCTCCACGCGTTGCTTAGTAGAGCCGTCTGGTAATTTTCCCTCAACCCGGTGATAAAAGCGTATACATCCGGGTCAATACGGTCTCCCGCCCAGAACTGTAATTGGAAGTCTACCAGTTCAGATGCGGGTATTCCAATTTGCTCGCCAATCCACTGCCAATGCTGTTCCTCGCTCAGGCCGCCAACCCCCGCCAGTTGAGCTGACTCGCTCTGGAATACCAGATGATTTAACTTTTCTACTGGAACCCCCCATTGTTGTGCCAATTTGTTTCGGGGTTCAGCATTCCATTGATGTAATAATACCCCGCCCATATCCCAGATAACCGCTTTGATGTTAGTATCCATTTGCCTCTCATCTCTATGAATTGCCACATTCTCTGAGATTATAACATTTCAAAATACACAGGCTGACGGTGCGACCCGTCAACCTGTGCAAAATGATTTAATCAACCTCGGCTGACATCACATTAAGGGTTTCCCACTCTCCACGCAGGATGCCCATATCGATGATGTCCCAACGCTGATCTTCCTTGAAGATCACTTCCCGTTGCGTTCCCTCGTAACGGAATCCACTTTTTTCATAGGAACGGATCGCGCGCTCGTTGTAGGAAAACACACACAAGTTGACCCGGTGCAGGTTCAGGTTGTCAAAGGCATATTTCAGCAGCAGCTGCATGGCTTCAGTTCCATACCCTTTTCCGCGGTAATCCCTGTCGCCAATGCCGATCCCAACCCAGCCATTGCGGGCAGCCCAGTCGAAGCCGCCCAGTTCAATGAAGCCGATCACCTTGTCGTCATCCAAGGTATGGACCATGAACAGAGCGCCATCACCCTGGTTTTCTTCGAAGTGTTCCTTTGCGATTGAAGCGGACATCATCGACGCCGGTACATCATCCAGCAGTCGTTTGAACTCACTATCGCAATCCCACTCCTCCCAGAAGATCATTTCCGTTTCCGGGTTGAAAGGTTCCAGTCTTACTTTTTGTCCCATCAGATACGCATTACTCATCATGCCACCTCCTGAACCAGTTTCTTCCATTCCGGCCGCAACAGGCTGTACACCAGTTCATCGTAGTATTCACCATCATGGAATACAGCCTGGCGGCGTTGACTTTCACGCAGGAATCCGGCTTCTTCATATATTTCCATCTCGTGCGTGCGGTATGCAGGCATATGAACGCTGACCCTGTGCAGGCTGAGCTCCAGGAACGCATACTCCAGGATCATTTTCAAAACCGGTCTGCCATGTGCTTCAAAAACCTGGTCATCGATCATGTCGATGTACATCCAGGTGTACTGATTTGAGCCATCCAGGTAACCGAGCTTCACCAAACCAACCAGCCGGCCATCTTCCTTTTCGCGTACCGCAAAGTAATAATGCGAGCGTCGGTCTCCAGCCTTCTTCAGCATTTCCTTCATCTTTTTCTTGATCTCGGTTACCGTGTATGGCCGGTAGATGCCATCAAAGTAGTGCTTGATGAAGGCAGGATCTTGCGTGAACCGTGAAAAAGTCCCGGCGTCCTTTTCGGGATCCAGTGCGGTAAGTCTCACCAGTCCGTTTTCAAATAAAGGTCTGTTAATCATTCTTACTCCGTTATCAATTCTTTTTCAAAGCTTTCCTGTTCAAACAAACAATAGGGTGTGCATTCACCATTCCGGCAGACCAGCAGCTCAAAACCACCGGCGATCCGGTAGATCTGCCGCATGTCTTCATCCGCTGCCGGTGTACCCAGCAGGGCAGATTCATCCAGTACGAAGATGCGTTTGAACAAGCCATTCAGTAGATCGGTCATCATCTGGCGGTAAGCCGGGCGCTGTAAGTTATTTAACGCGTCCACGTCAACATAGATCCCGCGCAAATGGTTCATCATCTGCTTTGAATGGATGAGCATCAAACCGGCATACAGTTGAGACTTGGCATCCCGGCAGTATGCACCTGCTTCCAATTTTTCACCGCGAATATAGAAACCAAATGCGGAAGGATCCGCCCGGTATTCATATTCGAAATGTTCAACACGATAAGCGCCGAATTTCATTAATGTATCAAGCATTTTCGGCCTCCTTCTTCTCCTGCACTACACTAACTTCTTCTCATTTCCGCACAAGCATTACGCTCCTTACATCACACAACCTCTTTTCCGTCCATCTTCCCTCCTTCCGTTGCCGTGCATAGTTGGAATTAAAACGAAACGGTCACGGGTCTTTTCTTGCACCCGTGACCGCTGATAGCGATTAATGACTACTTAACTGGAAACAGGCGCAATACAACAAGGGGAACCCACACCACCGGCATTGCACAGGGTGCGATTCTTTTTATTGATAGTGAAGGTATATGCCATGTTGCCGCGCTCCTTTCTGATAAATTGCGAACATACAAATCATATCAATATTTATAAACCTGTCAAGGGGTTTTGGGATGTTCACAGATATTTCACCTCTACAACTGGCTATGGATAGCCAACACTTTGTCTGCATACCAGTAGTCCACATCCCCCGGCCCGTATGCTTTGAGTGCATCACGGGTATTGCCGTATTTGTTGATCAATCCCGCCAGCATTCTGACGCCATAATCCACATTGAACTCCGGGTCCTTGAGCTCTTCGATCGTTGGACGGCTGGCAAAACACGGACCGTTGATACACTGGAAAGCGGCCGCCAGGCCATCCCGCGGCATCACCTGCATCAAACCAACCGCACCGGAATGCGAGATCACTTCAGGTTGGCCGCCGCTTTCCATCAGCATCACAGCCGCCACCAGCAGTGGATCAACACCGTACTCCCCGGCCTGCTCTTCAATGAGTGCACACCAGGGCTGGATCTTTTCCGGGTAACGCGCCATGAATTCACAGCCCTTTTCTCCTGGTTGTTCAGTGGAGATTTTCTGAACAACTTCCGGAACTTCAGTTGCTGCGTTGACAGTCTTTCCTGGAAAAACCAGCTGGTTCATCAGCACCAATAACAGGCTGCTGAACACAATACCCGGAACGATCGCTTTTTGCACACCAGTCATCAGGCACCTCCGTTTCATTTGTTCATCATATTAGCACAATTGTTCTATTTTGTCAAATAAGAAAAGGCGGTGATTAACCGCCTTTGTGCCTGACTCCTTACCTTTCCATGCTGACAACCTGGTGTTCCCAGCGGTGCCAGCCGCCAAATTTTTCCTCGATGATCTTCTTGCCCTCACCCGGGCATTTCTCGCCGATCAGCTCAAGGTCGGCATCCACCATGATGCGCACCAGTTCGTGGAACCTGATCTTGGGTTCCCAGCCCAACTGTTTGCGCGCTTTGGCAGGGTCTGACATCAGGAAATCCACTTCCGTCGGCCGGAAATACCGTGGATCGATCTCGACATATTGTTTCCAGTCCATCCCGAGATAACCAAAGGCTTCATCCAGGAACTCGCGCGGACTATGCGATTCGCCAGTACCGATCACATAATCATCCGGCGCGTCCTGCTGCAGCATCAGCCACATCGCTTCCACAAACTCCGGCGCATACCCCCAATCCCGCTTTGAGTCCAGGTTGCCCAGGTAAAGTTTCTTTTGGCGTCCAGCTTTTATCATTGCCAGCGCGCGCGTGATCTTGCGGGTAACAAAAGTTTCACCGCGGCGGGGTGATTCATGGTTGAAGAGGATCCCATTGGTGGCAAAAATGTTGTAGCCTTCGCGGTAATTGCGCGTGATCCAATAAGAATACACCTTGGCCGCAGCGTAAGGACTGCGCGGCTCAAAGGGGGTCGCTTCGTTTTGCGGAGGTTTAGCGCCGCCGAACATCTCGCTGGAGGAAGCCTGGTAAAAGCGTTCCGGGTAGCCACTGCGCCGGATCGCTTCAAGAATGCGCACCGTCCCCAAACCGGTGATGTCCCCGGTGTATTCAGGCATGTCAAAGCTTACACGCACGTGGCTCTGCGCGGCAAGATTGTAGACCTCATCCGGGCGTACATTGTAGATCACGTCCATCAGGCTTTCGATCGCAGCAATATCACCGTAATGCAGGAAAAGGCGCAATTCTTCGCCGTTGCGGTGTGGATCTTTGTAGAGGTGGTCGATGCGGCGTGTGTTGAAGGTGCTTGCCCTGCGGATGATGCCGTGTACTTCGTAGCCTTTGTCCAGCAGCAATTCAGCCAGGTAGGATCCGTCCTGACCAGTGATGCCGGTAATCAAAGCTTTTTTCATGTGTTACCTCCTTGGCGGATCTATCGCCAAAATTTTTCTATTTATTGATTTGTTTTACAGGTATGCAAAATTATAATCGAAAAGGTAAGGGTGTTTTTGCCGTAAAAAAATCCCCCGGCGGGCTATCTTTACCACCGGGGGAAGATCAAACCGATCAGTTTTACTTCTTCTTGAATGTGATCTCGGTTCCTTCTTCATTGAGGTCAACCAGGACCGTATCGCCGGAAACAAAATCACCTGAAAGCAGCGCAATCGACAGCGGACTTTCCACGTACTTCTGCAGCGCTCGTTTGAGCGGGCGTGCGCCAAATGAAGGATCAAAACCTTCCCTGGCAAGCCACTCGCGGGCGGCCGCGGTCAATTCCACCTGCAATCCGTGCTCTTCAAGCCTTGACCGGACCTCTTTCATCTGCAGGTCAACGATCTCCAGCATCTGCTCGGTGGTGAGGGGTGAGAACATGATGATCTCATCGATCCGGTTGAGAAATTCCGGTCTGAAAGTGCTCTTGAGCGACTTTTCGATCTTTTCCTTTGCCAGGCGGTCTTCATCCGTATCCGTTTTTTGCAGGAATCCCAGTGTACCGCCCTGCCGCACAAATTCAGTGCCCAGGTTGCTGGTCATGATCAACACGGTATTGCGGAAGTCCACCACCCTGCCCTGACCATCGGTCAAGCGGCCATCATCGAGGATCTGCAGCAAAGCGTTCCAGACTTCCGGGTGGGCTTTTTCGATCTCATCGAACAGGATCACACGGTACGGACGGCGCCTTACCGCTTCTGTCAGCTGCCCGCCCTCTTCGTAGCCCACGTATCCCGGAGGAGCACCGAACAGGCGGGAGACGGTATGCTGTTCGTGGTATTCGCTCATGTCCATCCGTACAAGCGCATCCTCGTCATCGAAGAGGAATTCAGCCAGTGCCTTAGCCAATTCGGTCTTGCCCACACCCGAGGGCCCAATGAAGATGAAGGAGCCAATCGGGCGTCGGGGATCTTTCAACCCGGAGCGGGCGCGCCGGATGGCATCCGAAATCGCATGGATGGCTTCCTGCTGACCGATGATGCGCTCGTGCAGTCGTTCTTCCATTTTGAGCAGCTTGGCGCTCTCGGCTTCCATCATCTGGCTCACCGGAATTCCGGTCCATTGCGCCAGCACCTGGGCGATGTCATCCACATCGACAACCTCGTCCAGCTTATGTTCCTCTTCCCATTTATCGCGGTCAGCGTTGAATTGTTCCTCCAGGCGCAAACGTTCCGCTTTCATGCGTGCCGCCCGTTCGTAATCACGTTCCACACCAGCCAATTCCTCTTCTGCTTTCAGGCGGTCAAGCTCCGATTTGGCTTTCTTCAGCTCAGGCGGCATGGAATACAAGGCTACGCGCAATTTTGCAGCTGCCTCATCCATAAGATCAATAGCCTTATCCGGCAGACGCCGGTCCGTCACATAGCGTGAACTGAGTTT
>CAYWVP010000108.1:1163-6114 GCA_964461605.1 uncultured Anaerolinea sp. | reverse complement strand
ACTGGTATGGATGTTCAGAGGAAGAGATCAGCCAGATCCTCTCCCTTACGGTCAGCGCGGTAAAGAGCAGGTTGCATCGTGCCCGCCGCCAAATGGCCGCGACAATCGCGTCAAAGCAGTCAATACCGGTTAAGGAAGGATAAAAATGGAACATCAACCCTTTAAAACCTGGATCCTTGATGATGAAGACCTTTCAGATGAGGAAAGAGTGCGATTGAGTGATCACCTGGCAATATGTCCTGAGTGCGCACAATTGAGTAAAAACCTCAATACAGCGCTCCAGTCGATCCGTGTTGCTCCTGAAGTGGCAGCACCGGCGGGCTTTACCCATCGCTGGTCTATGTCACTGGCAGCCCGCAAACGAGAGGAGGAAAAACGGCAGGCACGCCACCTGGCGATCGCGCTATCTTCTTCAGCCCTCGTGATCGCTGTAGGTGCTTTACTGATCTTTGTGCCTGAACTTTCTTTGATCTCCATGACAGCCGGCTTGATCACGACCGTGGTCAACGTTTTAAATGCCTTACAGACCGCTCTGTCTTTCATCACAGCGTTCTTCAAATCGATCAACCTCTCCACCACGATTCTCCTCTTTACAATCCTGGGTGGTTGGTTACTGTTGGCCAGCTTTACGCTCGGGTTATCCGTATGGAAATTAGCAATAAAAAAGGTGGAAATCAAATGAAAAAATCACTGGTAGTTTTAATCGTATTGTTTCTGGCTTTGGTGGTAGCCTTACCAGCGCCGGTACTGGCACAGGACAACAACCCGCCATCCGGCAGCACCATCACCGGCGATCAGGTTGTCATCGGCAACACTTTCCGTCTGGAATCCGGTGACACACTCGATGGCAGCATGCTCATCATTGGTGGAACCGCCACAACCGCAACCGGATCCGAAGTCAACGGAGACCTGATCCTGATTGGCGGTACGCTCGGCATCGATGGTTCTGTATACGGTGATATTGTCTCGATCGGCGGAGCAGTCAACCTCGGCGAAAGCGCAATCATCAACGGCGATCTATCCATGCTGGGTGCCAACCTGCAGCGTTCGTCCGGGGCTGTGATCAATGGAAAGATCGAAGAGGAATCTCCCAACTTTATCGGTGAGGGGGCGGCAAGCCAATGGAAGCGTTGGATACCTTTTGGAAATTGGAACGATCCGCTAAGAATGCTACTCACCACAATCTTTGAAGCACTGGCGATGGGTATTCTGGCTGTTCTGGTGGGGTTGTTGTTACCGCACAACGTCAAGAATATCGCTACAAACGTGGTGCGTGAACCGCTGGTAAGCGGGGGGATCGGACTCCTGACGATCATCGTCGCCCCGATCATACTGCTGCTGCTCGCGATCACGATTATCCTCATCCCGGTCAGCTTACTCGCTTTCATCGCCCTGGGTCTTGCCCTGCTCCTGGGATTCATCGCTGTGGGTTACGAAGTCGGTCAACGACTTGCCACACTCTTCAAAACCACCTGGCACGCGTCGATCGCCGCCGGTGTCGGTACCCTTCTACTCAGCCTGGTAACCGGTATCGCGGGTTTGATCCCGTGTGTCGGCTGGGTACTCTGGTTCATCGCCGGAATGATAGGGCTGGGCGCAGTGATCACCAGCCGTGTTGGTTCTGAGAAGTATGTCAAAAAGCTGTATCAGGCGGTTATTCAACCGGATGCTGTGGCGACGCCGATAGATCCTGTTGAACCTCCTGCACCAACCGCACCAATGGAACCACCCGCTCCACCTGAAAACCAGGAATAAAAATTACAGAGGTGTAAGATGAAAATTGTAAAAATCCTAACTTTATTAACCGTCGCGTTGGTTTTGATCGGTTGCTCCTTCACTGTCAATTTACCCACAGTAAAAACCGGTCCCACACAAACCATCACGGTTGCCGAAGCGCCAGAAGCTGGTGCAGATGTATCCAACGTGAACATCGAAATGGGGGCTGGCTCACTTGAAATTGATGGTGGTACGGACCAGCTTGTAGAAGGAACCATCACCTACAATTTTGAAGCATGGAAACCCGTGATCACCCGTGAGGGCAGCACAGTCACCCTATCCCAAAAGACCAGCTCTACAGTTACATTACCTTCGGACATGAAGCTTGAGAACGATTGGCAACTGAAACTTGGTCCCATGCCCATCGCCCTCAGCCTGGCTACAGGTGCATATGAAGGGAACCTGAACCTGGGCGGCCTAGCGATCACGAGTCTCTCAATTTCTGATGGCGCGAGTTCTTCCAAAATCAGGTTTGATGAGCCAAACACAACTGCGATGAGCAAATTCACCTATACAACCGGCGCTTCTAACGTGGAATTGTACGGCCTGGGAAACGCAAATGTCAGCCAGATCGAGTTTGGCAGCGGCGTCGGTGATTACACACTTGATTTCTCTGGTGAAAACACCACAGATATTAACGTCAGCATAAAATCAGGTGTCAGCAGTATCAAGGTTATCATCCCTGCTAACGCGCGTGCCGATGTGACCGTTGACGGTGAATTAAGCAACGTTGACCTTAACGGCACCTGGACTTCGGAAAACAGCCGCTATTTGGCTGGAACAGAAGGGGCATTGATCACAATCAATATTGACATGGCAGTAGGCGATCTTGAACTGATCAAGGAGTAATTCCCTGTGATATTACAACAACCGGCTGAATAATCAGCCGGTTGTTTTGTTATTTGCGTTTTTCCGGAAGATTGCATATAGTATTTGTATGGGGAACCTCTCAACGAAAGATCAACCACAACCTGCACCGATACTCGAAGTACGGGGAACAAACCGCGCGATGGGTCAACAAATCGGAGAATCCATTCGTGATCAGGTACAGCATGGAGTGGAAAACACACGCATGTACTTCAGCCGTAATTATTCCGCGTTGCAACTATCCTGGGATGGCGCGGTGCTGCAGGCGTTGAAATACATGTTTTTTGCACTACAAACCCACCCGCAGTACATAGAAGAGATCCGGGGTATCGCAGAAGGCGCAAATGTCAACTACGCTGACCTGGCCGTGGTGAATGCTTTCGAGTGTGTGGCGGTTGACGCCCTGCACCTGCAAAAATGCACCAGCCTCGCCGCCGGCAGTCCGCGGACAGCGGGCTCTGTCATCCTGGGTCACAACGAGGACTGGCTGGCAGAGGATGAGCCGGATGTGTACTTCCTGATCGCTCATCCAGTGAATGAACCTGCATTCATAGCCATGTCATACGGGGGGTTATTACCCAATATCGGTTTTAACGAGGCAGGTATCGCCCAAAGCTGCGATTCGGTCTATCCGAACGACCTCAGAGTTGGAATTCCACGCGTAATCGTATCCCGGGCAGTTTTAGCCGCACGGACGATTAAGGAAGCCGTGGATCTAACTCATCCACCACTCAGGGCAGCGGGTTACAACCATCTCCTCGCTCAATCGGATGGCGAAATATTCAATGTGGAGGTTTCAGCGAGTACCTACCATGTGATCCCCGCAGAAAATGGCTGCCTGGCTCACACCAACCATTACCTTTCACCGAAAATGCAGCAGATGGAAAAAACACGCACCGGAAAAGAAAAAACTGACCGCCGCTATTCCCGCATCATTTCCCTGCTTAACCAACATGAACCGCATTCGATGCAAACGTTCCAATCCATGCTCGCAGACCACGAAAACTACCCGGATTCGATCTGCCAACACCTGCCGGGTGAAGATCAGAATTCAACCCATTCAAAAACGATCGTCAGCCTGGTGATGGATTTGGGGGAAAGAAAAATGTCTTACAGCTGGGGAAATCCGTGCTCTAACACTTATCAGGAAATAATTCCCGGTTTTTAATAATCCGTCAATTATTTATACATTCCCATCTCGGTGATCGCCTGATAAACAGCATCCCGCAGGTAGTAACGGTAGCCCATGCTTTCCTCAATCCTTTGACGTATCTGTTTTGAGGAAATCTCCAGGATGGGGGCTTCAACGATGTGTACCTTCGCAGTGATGCCCGGCAGAATTTTTTCCAGCGATTCCAGGTCCACCTGGTCAGCATGACGGCGCATCACACCAATTCCAGAGCAGGTTTGGATAAAATCGTGCGGTTTATTCCAGGTGGGTAGATCATGCAACGAGTCGCCCCCCATCAGGTAATACATTTCAGTTCCGGGGTATTGCTCTTTGAGTATGTTCACCGTGTCAATGGCAAAATGCGGTCCGGGCCGGTCAATGTCCACTCGCGAAACCTCGAAGGAAGGATTACCGTGAATGGCTTTTTCAACCAGCAAGACACGATCTTCAATCGGGCTGACGTTGGTGTATCTTTTATGCGGGGGATTATCTGTCACAACCCACAACAGCAGGTCAAGCGAGAGCTGCGTGCGGCACTCCTCCGCCAGAATCAGGTGGCCAACATGGGGAGGATCAAAAGTACCGCCAAAAATACCCACGCGCTCCACTTTTTGCATACTAATCCTGCCATTCCAGTTCATAATCGAGGATATAGACTGTGTTCCCGTTCTGGATGCCCTTACCGCGCAAGGCTTCATCCACGCCAAGCTTCTCCATCAGGTGTTGGAAGCGCCGGACAGATCCATCGTGTTCCCAGTAGGTCATCTCCGCCGCCCGTTCGATCGCGGCTCCTCTCACCCGCCAGCCATGTCCTTCCTGCTCCAGGGTGAAATCTCGCGGATCCTCCTCCGGTTTATAAACCGGCAATTCCAGCGCGACCTCCTCAGCGGGTGTGTTCTGCAATAGTTCGTACGCTTTCCAGAGTACCGGTTGCAGGTTTTCCCGGGTTAATGCGGAGATCGCAAAAGCTTCATAGCCGTGTTTTTTTAACCCCTTGCGCAGATTTTCCCAATTGTCCTTTACTTCAGGAAGGTCGATCTTGTTCACCACCACTACCTGGGGCTTTTTTGCTAAAGCCGGGTCAAACAAAGCCAGTTCACTGTTGATCTGGCTGAAATCCGCCAACGGGTCTTCTGC
>CAYWVP010000108.1:0-1063 GCA_964461605.1 uncultured Anaerolinea sp. | reverse complement strand
ATCCCGAAATCGGCCAATAGTTTTAGCTCAAGGCGGATCGCACGCTCTTCCGGGGGTTCCCCCTTTTCAGCGGTACGGGGCGCCTGATTGCGGGAGGTGGCAAAGTGCTGATTACCGCGACCGCCCCTTCCCCCCTTGCATACCGTTAATTCCTGTCCATCGTCCACCAGGTCACCCAGCAATTCACCGGTTGTTGCATCGTATACGATCGTGCCCGGCGGTACCGGTATGACGAGATCCGGAGCACCCCTGCCGGTCATGTTGCTGCCACCGCCGTTATTACCATCCTGTGCGATGTATTTATGGTTGTAGCGGAAACTGGTTAGTGTGTTCAGTGTTTTGACTACGCGAAATATTACGTCGCCGCCTCTGCCTCCATCCCCGCCATCAGGACCACCGCGGGGTACATATTTTTCACGGTGGAAATGCACCATCCCTGCTCCACCGCGCCCTGAACGGACAAAAATCTTCGCTTCATCAATAAACATGATTCACTTCTTTCAAAAATGGCTCAGCGATCACGTTTTATCGCTGAGCCTTGGATTATCCAGTATTACCTGCCAAATTTCTTTTTCAGGATATCTTCGAGATCAGGCTTTCCGATCTCCTGCAACTCATAGCGTACCCGCTGCATCGGTTTGTTTACCTTGATGATACGGGTCAAATCGATGGGGGTCGCAGAAACAACAAGATCAACATCCGCGTTATTGATCGTATCTTCCAGGTCCTTTACCATCTGGTCACCGTATCCCATCGCCGGCAGGATTGCTCCGGTATTTGGATATTTGACATAGGTATCATGGATCGTGCCTACGGCGAATGGACGCGGGTCAACGATCTCACCTGCACCAAAACGCTTGGCAGCCACCCAACCGGCACCATAAGCCATTTCTCCATGGGTCAGGGTCGGACCATCTTCGACCACCAGAACGCGTTTGCCGCGGATGGCTTCAGGATCATCCACAAATAACGGGGAAGCCCCTTCAATGACGACCGCATTCGGGTTGAGTTGGTGCAGGGTGTTGCGTACTTCAATTACCTTGGCGGGATCGGCGGTATCCAC
>CAYWVP010000107.1:0-6169 GCA_964461605.1 uncultured Anaerolinea sp. | reverse complement strand
ATCAATGACAGAATTAGTGCGGAAGCAGGTATGGTCAAATTATCATAATCAGATGGTGTGATCGATTCGACAAAAGTGGCTACCAATGAGATGAATAGTAAAGGCAATATGTATTGGTTAACTGGAGGAATGCCAATCAAAGCATTTGTGGTTATCGATATTATTAGAACAGATAAAAGAAAACCTCCGATGAACATGGATAGAGATCCCAGAACTGTTTTCTTCTTTGCCCAGGGGATCTTTTTTGATCGAATACGGCTGCCAATCAGGTCTGCGACGCCATCCCCTCCGCATAAGATCATTAAGGCGATAATGGCATGTATTGATTTCCAGAAAAATATCGTGATCAGAACAAAAACGATTCCGTAAAATAGCGGTCCCTTCAAAAGTTCAGTCCTTGCCCCGGTTCTTGCCATAGACTGAACGGAAGTATGATCTTTCATCTTACCCGATCCGACGAGTAGTACCTGAATGACGATCAGCAATGGTACAAATGCAGCGAGGTACCTTGAAATTGACCTATCAGGAAACAGCAGCCAGCAAATTACAAATAATGGCCCCGTACCAATATGAATGAATTTTCTTGAAAGCGAACTATTGATCAATCGCTTTTCAGCCAAAATATTGATCAACCTCATCCAAAGAATACACAAAATCAAGGTGATGAACATCGCCAGCCATGCATTATTGATCATGTGCTTAATCTCTCCCGCTCATAACACGATCCAGGTCACGGACCTGGTCTTTTTTGGCAATGTCCTGGCGTTTATCGTAAAGCTTTTTACCTTTTGCTACGGCAATCTCTATTTTCGCTCTTCCATTTTTTAAATACATCTTTACCGGGATAATGGTTACGCCTTTTAGCCGCACTTCAGCCCATAATTGACGTATCTCTTTTTTATGTAGTAGTAGTCTCCGCGGTCTCTTGGGATCATGGTCTGAATAACTACCTGCCTGGTAGGAAGCTATGTGCGCGTTGATCAACCAGGCCTGTTGTCCATCGATCTGAACATATGCTTCCTGGATACTCACCTGACCGCTGCGGATCGATTTGATTTCAGATCCTTTTAATGCGATCCCTGCTTCAAAACTCTCCTGGATAAAATATTCAAAATGAGCCTTGCGATTCTTAGCAACAATTTTAATATCCATATATGCCTATGCGCAAATTCTATCTGGCTCGAAAATATGAAAATGATCCAACTAAAATACCCAACACGGCCAGAATAATGATGATCAAACCTATGGGAATTCCACCCAACTCCTGCCCCGTTGAACTTTCGTAAGTGGGAATGGTTAAAGGCGGTGGTGCTGTGAATGTAGGAAGCGGTGTTGCTTCAGGCGTGGTAATGAACTGCGCCGCCATGGTTGGATCAATCGTAACCGTAGTGATGGGAACAGGTGACGGAGGACTTTCGATCACTGCCAACTCACCGGGACTGGTATCCATGTAAAAAGCCCACACCCAGCCAATACTACCCGCAACTCCCGGATACTCTATCACCAGCCAATCTCCGCCTGCAGATTTTCCAACTACCGGGACTTCTGCACCTAATAATACCAGGCCAATTTGCGGGTACAAGACACTTGGACCGGAACGAACTTTAACACTATTTTCAGTTAAACCAATTTTTAGTTTGGCGGTTACCCCTTTTGGCGTACCTGTCACAGTAGGAATGGATCCGGTAGGCTGTTGTGCAATAACCTTACCCGGTCTCGAAATTGATCCTGCGATAATTCCAAATATCAGCGCCAATAAGACGATTAATACCCAGCGATACTTTCTAAAGGACATTACATCTCCATTATTCGATTCTCAACTTTTTTGATTATAATTCAAATATGCCTCAACGAATCTATCATGGAAGACTCAAGAATACAGATCTTGCCCGGGCGATCGTAGCCCATTTTGGTCATGGGAACCTGAGAGTGCAACAATACGGTTCCGATGACACAATTATTGTTCAATTGGCGACAGCTCCCTACGCACAATCCGGAGGTAAAACTGCGTTAAGTGTCTCTTTTCAGAATGTTGCAGACGGCGTAGCTGTAGAATTGAGCAAGCAAGCCTGGCTGGGCGTTGCCGCCAGCCTTGGAGTAACAACCATCGCTACCTTGCGAAACCCGCTAAACCTGCTCAACCGTCTGGATGATATTGCCCAGGATATTGAGTATGTACAACTGGTTGAAAACGTCTGGAAAGTGATCGATCAGACAGCGCGGGCTCTTGGGTCGGGTTTTGAACTCTCTGATAGATTGAACCGTTATGTTTGCGATTACTGCAACACAGCCAACCCACCTGGTGAGCCGAGTTGCATAGCGTGTGGCGCTCCTCTCGGAGATATCCAACCTCATGCATGTTCTCATTGCGGGTACATCATTAAGAAGAATGAAAAAAACTGCCCAAATTGTGGTAAACAGATTGTAGGAGTCCGGAAATGATCAGAATAGTTGCAGATACAACTTCCACCATTTCTCCAAAAGAAGCCGAAAAACTTGGCATTTACTACCTGCCCCAGATCATCATCTTTGGAGATCAGGCATATCGTGATGATAACGAGTTGACCAGCGTTGAGTTTCTGGCAAAGCTTAGGGCTTCTACGGTGTTGCCAAAAACAGCCGCTCCACCGCCAATTCTCTACCATCCTATCTACGAAGAACTATCCAACCGCGGCGACACCATAATAGTCATTTGTCCGTCACAGAAGGTAAGCGGAACATACAGAAGCGCCGCAGACGCTGCGCTTGAATTTCCTCAAGCCGATATTAGGATTGTTGATACACAGACCATCGGACCTGCACTGGGTACACTGGTGCTAAAGGCCTTGGAATGGGCAAATCAAGGCATGAGTGCGGACCAAATCGTTAATAACGTTGAGGAGATGGGTAAACGTGTCCGCATCTATATTTATGTAGACACACTTGAATATCTTTACAAAGGCGGCAGAATTGGAACCGCATCCGCCCTGGTTGGCAGCCTTCTCCAGGTAAAACCGATTTTGATCTTCAAGGATGGACAGGTAAATCCTTTTGATAAGCAACGCACAAAGAAAAAAGCCCTCGCCAGGATCGTTGAACTGATCAAAGCAGAATGCCCGCACAAAGATGAGTCTTATCTCAGTATCCTTGAAGCAGACGCGATGGAAGATGCCCTGGCTTTGAAAAAAGAATTCCAGGAGGCGCTGAAGGTCAATTCTGTCCAGATAGCTGACCTGCCTCCTGCCATCATTGTTCACGCAGGTCCCGGTGTAGTTGCTGCCAGTTTTTTCATGGATTAGTGTTTTCTAACGTGCTCGAAATAATTTATCAGGACGAGTACATAATTGCGATCAATAAGCCATCCGGGATGCTGTCAATACCGGATGGCTATACGATTGACCTGCCTAATTTACAATCGCTTCTGAAAAATGAATTCGGTCCGGTATGGACTGTGCACCGACTTGATAAAGATACCAGCGGTGCTATTCTTTTTGCGCGCAGCTCATCTGTCCATAGAGAAATGTCTCTTCTATTTGAGCATCGTAAAGTTGAGAAGAATTATCGTGCGATGGTCCATGGCAACGAAGTAGATGCTCAATTTGTGGTCGATCAACCATTACGGGTCAATGGGGATAGACGTCATCGCACTGTGATCGATCCTATCAATGGAAAACCGGCGCAAACAGATGTAATTCTACTGAAACAATTTGACTCAACCGCAATTATTGATGCGCTTCCTAGAACCGGTTATACACATCAGATCAGGGCACATCTTGCGCACCACGGAAATCCAATTGTGAATGATGTGCTTTATGGGGGGAAATCATCGAGTTTACCGAAATCAATTCCAACAGACCGCCTGATGCTTCATGCCCTGAAGATTTCCTTTATTCACCCGTTTTCCGGTCAATACACAGAAATCACTGCACCATTGTCTACTGAATTCGCCGGTTTCGAGTTATGAAAAAAACAGGGACCTTTTTGAGGGGTCCCTGTTTTTGTTTGATTTAAATTTCTTGTTTTATCTCGGATTTTTTCTTACTGACCGTGATCGCCCAGATCACGCCCGCGAGCAGTACTGCCACGATCAACCAGCCGACCACTCCAAGTTTCTGGTATCGCACAATTACAGGAGCAGCGATTAGGCTAACCAGGTTGACAACCTTGATCATCGGGTTTAATGCCGGACCGGCAGTGTCTTTTAGTGGATCACCGACTGTATCGCCAACAACACCAGCCTTGTGCCGTTCTGATCCTTTGCCGGTGTTTTCGACCAGGTTCCTCGGTTCATCCTCAATGGATTTTTTGGCGTTATCCCATGCACCACCAGCGTTTGACATGAACACAGCAAGCAGCTGACCGCTCAAAATCACGCCTGCCTGGAAACCGCCCAGTGCTTCTACTTGCAGCACGAGTCCGACTACCAGCGGCATGACAACCGCTATAATCGCCAGCGGTATCAGTTCCTTTTGAGCGGAGGCTGTAGAAATGCCAACGACACGTGCATAATCAGGCTTGGTGGTACCTTCCATGATGCCAGGCATTCTGAATTGCCGGCGTACTTCCTCAACAACTTTTCCAGCGGCACGTGTAACAGCTCGGATGGAGAGTGATGAGAATAACCAGGGTAATGCACCACCAAGCAGCATACCTACAAACACCTTGGTATCTGACAGCCGAATGGAATCGAGAATTTCAATTTCCATTCCGTAGTTGTTGACTAGACTGGTTTGCACCCGGCTAACATCTGTAATGAACGAAGAGAACAGACTCACCGCGGCAATGACTGCAGACGCGATTGCCACACCTTTTGTGATGGCTTTGGTTGTGTTACCAACAGCATCCAGATCAGCCATGATCTGGCGGGCTTTTTTGGTTTCCTCGTCATTCTGATCATGCCATGACATTTCACCAATCCCATTGGCGTTGTCGGTAATGGGTCCATATGAATCCATGGCAACATTGTTACCAGTATGGCTGAGCATACCAATGCCCACCATCGCTACACCATAGAGGACATAGATCGGTTCCATACCGCCATAAAGTACAAGCGCACAAACAAAACTGATCGCGATCACGATAAGCGCCCAGACACTTGATTCCATTCCCAGAGAAAGTCCTGAAAGAATGGTCGTGGCTGGACCAAAGCGGGTCGAATCGACGATCTCTTTGACTGGTGCGGATTTCGTGGAGGTAAAGTAGGAAGTTAGTGGGTTGAAAGCCACAGCCAATCCAACACCAATGGTGGTGAGCATGGCCAATTTCCAATCTCCCGCGTATACGATTGCCACAACAAATGACCAGATAACGGTGTTGACACTCGAAACTTCGTACGAGCGGAACATCGATTCCTCGGCATCATGCGCGCGGAGGAATTTGATCGGGAATTTCTCCCAAATAGGAACCGTGAACGTACCCAGGATCGAACTCACCACACCGATTCCACGGATGATCAAGGGGTAAACGATCCATTTCAAGCCGGTTTCAGGATCCATTGACCACAAGGCAATACCCAGGATCAAAGCAGAAACGATCGTGACTTCATAACTTTCAAAGATGTCTGCAGCCATACCAGCGCAGTCACCGACATTATCACCCACGAGATCGGCGATAACAGCAGCATTGCGAGGATCATCTTCTGGAATATCCTTTTCAACTTTTCCCACCAAATCCGCGCCCACATCGGCAGCCTTGGTGTAAATACCGCCACCCACGCGCATGAAGAGCGCGAGCAGCGTACCACCAAACCCGAAGCCGAGCAGTGTGTCAGGTGAGGCTTTACCAAATATGATGAAGATAACAGTTCCGCCCAACAGACCCAAACCGTCAGTGAGCATGCCAGTAACGGTGCCGGCGTAGTATGCGATTGATAAGGACTCGTTGAAACTGCGGCGTGCAGCTGAGGCTGATCGAACGCTGGCCTGAATAGCCATGCGCATGCCTAACTGACCGACGATTAAGGAGAAGGAGGCTCCCAGAACAAAAGCCAGCGCTCTACCAACGGCGATGATAAGTTGGGTATTGTACTGATCCGGGGGAAACTCCAGGCTGGCTTCATGACTCGGTGGTACAACGTAAACCGAGAGAAACAAAGCGATGAACAAAATTCCAATTGCAGGAAGGATCGTTTTCAACTGTTGCCGCAGATAGGAATCTGCGCCAATCTTGATCGCTTCCCAAACTTCCTGCA
>CAYWVP010000106.1:0-6272 GCA_964461605.1 uncultured Anaerolinea sp. | reverse complement strand
CCTACAAAGACCGCACGCCATCACCGACCTTCCAGCGTGAATGGGGAAAGCGCATCATCCGCCTGCCCATGGCGGGCATCCCCGTCCTGCTGCTGGTCGGTAATCATGATATCAGCCCGGCCAGCGGGCGCGCCCACACCCTGCAGGAGTTCGACACCCTCCAGGTTCCAAAAGTGCGCGTTTTGAACAAGCCAGAACTGCTTAAACCCGCCGACCTGTGGGGTCTCCCGCTGCAGGTCCTTGCGCTACCCTGGGTATTCCGTTCCACGCTGATGGCGGCGATGCAGCTCTCTCCGGGTGATAATAACCTGGTCAACGAGGAACTGGAGAATCGCATCTCGACCATCCTGGAAGCCAGGATGAATGAGCTGGATCCAGCGTTGCCTGCCGTTTTTACAGCCCACGGGTCTGTACAGGGTGCCGTCTACGGCAACGAACGCACGGTCATGCTGGGTAAAGACCTGGTGCTGCCCGGCTCGCTGGTAAAGGACCCCCGCCTGGACTACGTAGCCCTGGGACACATTCACAAGCACCAGGACCTCAACCCCGGCGCACACCCGCCGGTGATCTACCCCGGTTCCATCGAACGGGTTGATTTTGGCGAGGCAGCCGATGACAAGGGCTTTGTGATTGCTGAGGTTGAGAAAGGTCACACTTCCTGGCGTTTCATCAGGCTTGATGGACGGGCGTTCTTCGACCGTACAATAAAAATTGAAGAGCGCGAAGGGATGATGGAGCGCATCCTTGCCGCCCTCCCCGCGGAGGAGCGCATCCCCGATGCCATCATCAAATTGACCATAGAATACCCGCGCGAACTGGATCTGTTCCTGGATGAGACCGTTCTCCGTGAGAAATGCGCGTCTGCGCTTGAGTTCCACCTGATCCGCCGCCCGCAGGAGGAAGCACGCCTGAGGTTGCCGCCTGATCAATCCATTGCCAGCCTCACACCGCTCGAACTGCTCTCCATGTATTGGAATTCGATCCATACCAAAGCAGTGCAAACGGATACGCTGCACTCGCTTGCCAGTTCGATCATTCAAAGCGTCTCCGGCAAAGACAACCCGCTTAACCTCCCTGGAGGGGATTAATGTCGAACACCCTGATCGAGATCCTTGTCATTTTCGTGTTGATCCTGTTCAACGGATTTTTCTCCATGTCCGAAATTGCCATCGTATCCGCCCGTAAGGTGCGGTTGGAACAGCGCGCTGAGGAGGGGGATAACGGTGCCCGTAACGCGCTGGTACTGGCAGGCTCCACCAGCAAATTCCTTTCCTCCGTGCAGATCGGTATCACGCTGGTGGCCATGCTGACCGGTGCTTTTGGCGGCGCTACATTGGCGGAACGCCTGGCTTTAGTGCTGGGAAAAATTCCCTGGCTTGCTTCCGTGTCTTCCACACTAGCCCTGATCATTGTTGTACTCCTCACCACCTATTTCTCCCTGGTTATCGGCGAACTCATTCCCAAGCGCATCGCCCTGAATAACCCCGAAAAGATCGCTTCCAGTGTCGCGGGTGTCATGCGCTTTATTTCACGCATTACCGCCCCCTTGACCAGCCTGCTTTCCGCTTCCACAGATCTGGGCGTGCGCATTCTGGGGATGAAGCCATCAGGCGAGCCGCCCATTACAGAAGAGGAGATCAGGGTGCTCATTGACCAGGGTACCGAAGTGGGTGTGTTTGGTGAAGCCGAGCAGGACATGGTGGAAGGGGTGTTCAGGCTGAACGAGCGTTCGATAAACGCCATCATGACCCCGCGCACAGAGATCGCCTGGTTGGACGCAGATGACAACATTGAGGATATCCTCAAGCTCGTGCTGGAAAGCCCATATTCACGCTTCCCGGTCTCACGCGGTTCCCTGGATAACATTTTGGGCATTCTCAAAGCCAAAACCCTGCTTGAAAAAGCGTTGACGCGCACACCGTTCAATATCGTCGATCTGCTGGAAAAACCGCTCTTTATCCCGGAGAATACTCCCGCCGTGCGGGTGCTCGAAATGGAAAAAGAGGAGGGTGTTCACGAAGCCCTGGTTATTGACGAATACGGTGGGGTATTGGGGTTCGTGACCCTTTTTGATGTGCTCGAATCGATCATTGGAGAACTCCCCAGCCTGGGTGAGGTGACCGAGTCGGAGATCATCCTGCGTGAGGATGGCTCGTACCTGTTGGATGGCCTGCTGCCGATAGACGAGTTCAAGGAGTTGTTTGACCTGGATTACCTGCCCGAGGAAGGCAAGGTCGGCTTCCAGACAGTGGGTGGATTTGTAATGAACCAGATCGGTTCCATTCCAACCGCCGGTCAATCCTTCACCTGGGAGGACCTGCATTTTGAGGTGCTGGATATGGATGGTCACCGGGTGGATAAGGTGCTGGTATCCCGTAAACCCGCCGCCGTAGCCGGGGGATCAGAGGAAAAAAAGGAATGATCATTGACCACATGCAGATCAGCGGATTCCTGTCTTACAAAGACAGGGTGGATATAGACCTCTCCGGGTTTACTCTGGCCTGCATATCCGGCGCCAACGGTGCCGGCAAATCCTCCCTGCTTGAAGCCATCACGTGGGCTTTGTTTGGCGAAGCCCGCCGCCGTGATGATGCCCTCATTAATCTGCGCGCGAACACTGCCGAGGTGATCCTGGACTTTGTTTATGAAGGTGTGCACTACCAGGTGCAGCGCAGTAAGACGCGCGATAAGTCCACCATCCTGGAATTTCGTGTGCTTGTTTCTGAGGGCGGCTGGCGCGTATTGACCGAACCAAGCATGCGCGGAACCGAAGACATGATCCGCCGTACGCTCCACCTGGATTATGAAACATTCATTAACGCCTCGTTCTTTCTGCAGGGCAGAGCGGATCAATTTGCACAACAACGCCCCGGAGACCGTAAGCGCATCCTTTCCGGTATCCTGGGTCTTGATATCTGGGAAAGTTATCGTGAAGAGGCTGCCCGCCGGCGCAAGAATTTGGATATTGAAAATACCCTGATCGATAGCCAGCTCAAGGATATTGAACTCGATCTGCAGGAGGAAGAAGAGCGTAAAAGCAAACTCGCCCAGTTGTTGAAAGAGGTGGACCAGAAGCAAAAGTATCTGGAAGCCCGCAAAGCCATCCTGGACCAGCAGCGCCTGATCGCGGATCGCATTGCCAACGACCATCAACAGCTCGAAAAACAACGTACAGAAGTGCAGCGTCTGCAGGAAGAGCTGGACCGCTCACGCGATGAATTGCTGGAACGCTGCCAGGAACGTGATAATTACCGGCAGCAGCTGCAAAACGAGGAAGCGATCAACCGTGAATTCGCTGAGTGGGAAACCGCCCGCCAATCCCTGGCAGAGTGGGAAAAGATTGCCGCCAACTTCCACCAGTACGAGCTGCAACGCCAGGCGCCCGCCTTGATCATTGAGCGTGAACGCACCCGCTTACAGGTGGAATTGGATTCCCTTGTGCAGAAACAAGTAAAGATCCGGGAAATGGAAACCACACTCCCCGATCTGCAACAACAGGTGGAACAATATGAAATATCCATCCGCGCTGCCGATGAACAACTTTCACACCGCGCGGAGTTGGAAACCGAAAAGGAGCAGGCGGTGAGCGAGAAAGCCCGCCTGAGCGCTGAGAACAAACGGCTCAGGTTGGAAATGAACGAGATCCTCGAGCGCATTGCGAACCTGGAAGGGATCACCGGTGCTACCTGCCCGACCTGTGAAAAACCGCTTACCTCTGAAGAGCTGCAGCGCCTGGTAAACGATCTGCGCGAACGGGGCAAGGAGATGGGTGATGCGCACCGCGCTAACGAGAAATTGTTCAATGAACACACTCAGCGTGCACTGCAGATCGAAACAGATGTGCAGAACCTGCAGCGGGTGGAAGCAGAACTAAAACTGAACCAGCGCCTCTTCGATTCAAAGAGCGAGGAACTGCGCCTTTACGGGACGGAGATCATTAACTGGCAAGAAAATGATGAACCGAAGTTGCAGGATTTCACCCGGAGGCTTGCGACCGGTTCTTTCGCTGAAGAAGCCCATCGCGACCTCGCCGCGGTTGATGCGCAGCTGAAGCAGCTGGGTTATGACACCGCCGCGCATGAACTGACCCGCCAGGCTGAGATGGAAGGACGTATCAGCCAGGAAAAACTCCAGTCATTGAAGCAGGCCAGGGCATCCCTCCTGCCATTAGAGCGGGAGATCACCGGTCTTGAGAAAACCCTGGAAAAGAACGAGAAACGCCTGTCCGTCCTGCGCGAGGATCTGCGGCAGGCTGAAGAAAAACTGCAAATGGAGACCGCCAGCCTGCCGGACCTGGTCCAGCTGAAAGCAGAGCACGATTATGCGCAGCTGCAGGTCAACCGCGTCAACACCGAATTGGGATACGCGCGCGGGAAGGTGGATAACCTGGAAAAGCAGCGCGAGAACAAGATCCTCAAACTGGAGGAGAAAGAATCCCTCAATGAGAAGATCACGGATCTCAAGACGCTTGAGCGTGCCTTCGGCAAGGACGGTATTCCCGCACTGCTGATCGAGCAGGCGCTGCCGGACATTGAGAGCCATGCCAACGAGATCCTCGACAGGTTGAGCGCGGGCGGAATGTCGGTTAAGTTCGAAACACAGCGGGAATTCAAGGACAAGAAACGCGACGACCGCCGCGAGACCCTGGATATTCTCATTCGCGACTCCTCCGGCGAACGCCCCTATGAAATGTTCTCCGGCGGGGAAGCTTTCCGCGTCAATTTTGCCATCCGCCTGGCGCTCAGCCGGGTACTGGCACACCGCGCCGGAGCGAGGTTGCAGACCCTTGTCATCGATGAGGGCTTTGGCAGCCAGGATGCCGACGGTCGGCAGCGCCTGGTGGAAGCGATCAACCTGGTCGGTGCAGAGTTTGAAAAGATCCTCGTCATCACCCATCTGGAGGAATTGAAGGATGCCTTCCCGGCGCGCATTGAAGTGACCAAAACGCCTGGCGGCTCACAGGTTCAGGTGGTGGTGGCATGAACATGATCCACGCCCGGGTTGGTCTGCAGCAGCGCATCCTGCCCGAATATCGCGTGGAGTTCTTTGACCGCCTGGCCACCGCCTGCCTGCAGGGGTTGAGCGTCTTCGCGGGCAGCCCGCGCCCTGAAGAAGCCGTGGAAACCGCCAGCCGGCTAACCATTGCCAATTACGCGCGCGCACACAACCTGCACATGTTTTCCGGAAAGACCTATTCCTACTGGCAGCTGGGCGTATTGCCGTGGTTGATGCGCTGGCAGCCGCGTGCGCTGATCATGGAGATCAATCCGCGCAACCTATCCAATCCAACCGCTGCCCGGTGGATGCGCCTGCGCGGCCGCCCGGTGATCGGCTGGGGACTGGGGATCCCCGGTGGAGGAGCGCTATCCGCCTTGCTGCACCGCAACCTGCTGCGCCACATGCAGGCGGTCATTGCCTATTCCGCCAGCGGTGCTGATCAGTACATCAAAGCCGGCATGAACCCTTCCCGCGTATTCGTTGCCGCTAACGCGGTTACACCCCGCCCGACCACTCCTGCCATTAACCGCCCTCCATTTATTGAACAAGGTGCAGCGCAGATCCTTTTCGTAGGCCGCCTGCAGACCCGTAAGCGGGTCGATACCCTGCTGCACGCCCTGGCTGCCCTGCCCGCAGAAGATCAACCGCGCCTGGTCATTGTCGGTGATGGACCGGATCGTACCCGCCTGGAAATGCTCGCCTGGCAGGTTTACCCGCACACCACCTTCGCCGGCGCGAAGCACGGCGCGGAGTTGGAACCATACTTTGCCGCCGCGGACTTGTTCGTGCTTCCGGGCACTGGCGGTCTGGCGGTGCAACAGGCAATGGCGCACAGCCTGCCGGTTATCGTCGGCAGGGCTGACGGCACCCAGGGCGAGCTGGTGCGTCCGGAAAACGGCTGGATCCTGCCAGACGACAGCCAGCCAGCGCTCACAAGTGCCATACGCCAGGCATTATCCGATATACCAGCCTTGCGCCGTAAAGGGCTGGCGTCTCACCGCATCGTCTCGGAGGAGGTCAACATCGAAGCCATGGTGCAGACCTTCACCCGGGCAGTGGAATCCGTTCTCTAGTGTGATCAGGGGATGAGAAGATGAAGCTATTACTGATCGCTGACGGGCGCAGCCCCATTACCAGGCGCTGGATCCGCATGCTGCAGCCCCTGGAATTCGACATAAACCTGGTGACCTCCTATCCGTGTGCCGCGATCGAAGGGGTGAAAGAGATCATCACCATGCCGCTGGCCTTCGCGGGGATGGGCGGCAGCCAGGCGG
>CAYWVP010000105.1:0-6286 GCA_964461605.1 uncultured Anaerolinea sp. | reverse complement strand
AATGATCCGGAAAGTGTTTGAAAAAGTAAAACCGGCTGAACACAGCAGTGAGATATTGGCGATGCTATAAGTAAGAAGGGCGGAAAAAAACCGCCCTTTATTGTAGGTTAAGGATGACCTTACCCTTCGCCCACAGATGTTCCAGTTTGTAATAATTGCGCTGTTCGGGTGAGAAAAAGTGGATGACAATATCTTCAAGGTCAGCCAGCATCCAGCCATCCCGTGATTCGCCCTCGAGGGTTAGAAAGAAGCCGTATTCACTTTTTACAAATTCGCGCACACCGGTGGCAAGCGCTTGCAGCATGCGGTCGCTGGTGCCGTTGCAAATGATGAAATAATCCGTAAAAGTGGTGAGTTCCTGAATATCCAAAAGGAGGATCTTCTCTGCTTTCTTTTCCTCCAGGAAGTTTATGATTTGATGCGCTTTTTCAATTGATTCCAGCTTGCACCTCCAAAATTAAGTTGGCTGAATTTTAGCATACATCCGCTCATTTAGTGAACATGTGGCTGGATAGGGCGGTGTAGACCGGTCCCTGGGGGAGTAGAACAGATTTGAATAGAACCAGGTGATCGACCATCATCTCGCCGAAGAATGTCTCAGGGCTTAGTCGGGACAATCGCGTAAATAACCCTGTCGATTGATCTGTCTGGGCGTTAATCCTGGCGAGAGTCAGATGTGGTGAGAATCCTCTCTTTTCAGGTGGAAAGCCCAATTGATCTGTTGCACTCTCCACGCGGTTGTAGACTTTCTGCAATGGTTCGACCGGACCTGCACCTACCCAGATAACCCGTGGATTCCTGTTCCATGCGGGAAAGGCACCAATCCCGTGGATGGATGCCTTGAACGGCTGAAGACCGGATGCAACTTCATCAAGGGTTGTACTTATTTCAACGATCTGCGATTCCTCGATCTCACCCAAAAATTTCAGGGTCAGGTGGATGTTGACTGGTTTTACAGGTTTCAACCCGTAAGTACGGTTGTCTAACCCATGTTGATGGGAAAAATCCGCCAGGTTTTGGTGGATCTGCGTTGTGAGTGGAATTGCGATGAAGGAGCGTATGAGTTTTTCCAAAAGGTTCCTTTCTGTACCACTTCCGGTTCAGGTTGGTCTATCTACACATTTTACACAAAACATGGTATAAAAAGTTACCCTGCTGTGTTCGTGATGTAGCGACACCGGTTTTGAGCCAACACTTTTAAAAGGGATCCTTACCTCAACAGGGTGACGCGATAGGCTTCGGCCAAGGCGGATCTCTGTGGCAGGACCCACCTGCTTCGGCAGGTTCAAAACTACGCTGCACACGGCATGGTGGGGTCTTTTATTCCCGGAATTGAGAAATTGCACAAACAGGCAAAGAATTTGACTTTCTTTACTTCTATTGCTACACTAAGCAGGAAGAAGGAGGGCAGGTATTATGGCATTTAAATTGATCTTAAAAAGCGGCACCGGCACAGGAACGGAATACCCGTTGGAAAAAACCGAGATCTTCCTGGGCCGTGACCTCAGTAATGATATCGTCATCAATGACCCCGAGGTATCCAGGCGGCATGCACGGCTGGTCTTAACTGGCAATGCGTATGCAATCGAAGACCTGGGATCGACCAACGGTACCTTTTTGCGTGGTCAACGATTGACCGCGCCGGTTTTGTTGACACCGGGCGAGAACATTACCCTGGGTGAAAATGTACAGGTTGCCTACGAGTTTATTCCTGTTGATCTCGATGCAACTGTGGCGGCCTTCAGACGGCCTGCGCCCTCAGCCTCTCAACCGGTTGCCCCGGCTGCGCAGTTGATAACACCCGCGCCTCAGTACATTCCTCCTGCACCAGCGACGCCACCGCAATATGTACCCCAACAACCCGTCACACCCCAATACGTACCTCCTCAGTCACCTGTGCCGGAGAATGCTCCTCCCCGGGTGCAGCCAAGACCTGTTACACCTGTCGCACCTGTCGCACAAGTTGAGCAGGTTTATGCTCCAGTCTCCCCGCCTGACCAGGTCTACCAGGCACCTCCTGTGAAAAAGAAACGCTCCGGGTGGTTGACCGCAATACTGGTGGTCATTGGAATCGTGCTGGTATTTTGTATCATCCCGTGGTTGATCATTGAATTAACGAACAGTTATTGTGCCCTTTTCCCGGGGATATTCAACGCGATTCAACCGGGAGTGTGTCCATAAATTCAGGAATCCATCGAAGAACTGGCGAATAAAGCCAGTTCTTCGTTCTTATCAGGTAAATCCTTTATAATATCTCTGATGACAACACCGGAAAAAGCCTCTTCTCCTAATTGGAACAGTACAACCAAACTGGTAGTGGGTTTATCACTGGCCGGCCTGATCATCATGCTGATCATCAGGTTCCAGAATATTCTGGCTCCGTTGTTGGTGTCCATTTTACTGGCTTATCTCTTCCATCCTTTGGCATCTTTTTTTAATAGAAAATTGAAGATACCCTGGGCGGTTATTTCACTGCTCCTTTACCTGTTGTTGTTTGCGGCTATCATCGGGTTGTTGACCTGGGGTGGCATCTCTCTGGTCGAGCAGATTCAAAACCTGATCAATTCAATTCAGGAATTAATTACCGAAATCCCTGCGTTTTTCGAAAGAATTTCCAGCAAGCCTTTGGAAATCGGACCTTTTGCTTTTGATCTTTCACGCCTGGAGCTGGAAAGTCTCTGGACACAATTGTTGAACATCGTGCAGCCGATACTCTCCCAGATGGGCAGCTTGATCGGATCCTTGGCTTCCGGGATAGGGAACACCGGCCTGTGGTTGGTCTTTACCCTTCTAATTTCTTACTTTATCCTGGCCGAATCCAGCGCTGCGCAAGCCAATATGATCCTTTTCAAAATACCGAATTACCAGCAGGATATGGCGAAACTTGGTCAACAACTTGGTCATATCTGGAACGCGTTCCTGCGGGGCCAACTGGTCGTGATCCTCATCACGATTGCCTATTATTCGGTGTTGTTGAGCATCCTGGGTGTACGTTATTTCTTTCTACTGGCGATCCTCGCCGGCCTGGCAAGGTTTGTTCCGTATGTAGGCACAGCCGTAGCGTGGACGACTTATGGGTTGGTCGCCCTCTTTCAGACCAATTATTTTGGCATGCAGCCATTTCCTTACGCGTTGCTTGTCGTGGGATGCGCCTGGGTTTCTGACCTGCTGCTCGATAATTTCATGGTTCCCCGTGTGATGTCAGACGCGTTGGAGATCCACCCCGCAGCGGTGCTGGTGATGGTGATCGTATCCGCCAGTCTCTTTGGCGTCCTGGGTATGTTATTAGCGGCTCCAGTTTTAGCCTCCATCAAGCTTCTCCTAACTTACATTATCAGGAAATTGTCGGATCAGGATCCATGGGCAGGATTAAAAATGATCGCTGCCCCTGAACCAATCAAGGTGACACTCGGACGGCTCGTGGCCGGAATCACTGTCATTGCCAAAAAGGTCTGGAGTTTTTTGAAAAGGGTTTCACATGGTATCATGAATATTCTAAACAAAACCCGATCTATATCTAAAGGAGAGAAAAAATGAGTGACAATTATGAACCAAAGGTAAAGACGATTGCTGAAACTGATAGCTACGCTGTGTGGTCTGCCGAAGAGCCGGATGGTGAAACCACCTATAACCTGGAACTGAATAACGTGACGATCCACATGTTCGAAGAGGAATACAAGGAATTCCTGGAACTGGTAAAGAAGCTAAAGTAACCATTATGAATAAAGCATACAGGGCAGGAGAACCTGCTCTGTATGTGTTTAAAGCAGGATTAGAATTAAGGTACAATCAAAACCGACTTCTACATCGCAACAAGGAAAGCACATGGACCTCAACGATTTTCAGAATTTCGCGCAGCTTGATACCGAGAACATGCTCAGCCACATTGACGCGTTGCCGGACCAACTAACCGCGGCGTATAACCTTGGCTTGTCCCTCGCTTTACCCGTAATGGCGCCGGTTGAACGCATTATTATCGCAGGAATGGGCGGGTCTGCGATAGGGGCTGACCTGATCGCGGCTTACCTGGCTGATCAGCTGCCTGTTCCATTCCTGGTTCATCGGGATTATGATCTGCCTGCTTACGCGGCAGGACAACAAACACTTGTGGTCGTTTCTTCCCATTCAGGTAACACCGAGGAAGCCCTGTCTGCTTTTACGACTGCCCGAAATCGTGGATGCCAGTTACTTGCTATCTGCACAGGGGGCAGCCTGGAAAGAGAATGCCGGAACCTAGGCATTCCGGTTTGGAAATTCGATCATACCGGCCAACCACGTGCGGCGGTTGGCTTTTCATTCGGTTTGCTGCTGGCGCTCCTCACGCGTTTACAGTTGATCGATGATCAAGCTCACGAGATAGAAAGTGCGCATGACGTGATGACTGACCTCCAAACCAGGATCAGGGCAGATGTTCCTGTTTTGCAGAACGCAGCCAAACGCCAGGCTGGTCAATTCGTCGGCCGGCATGTCACCATCTTCGCCAGCGGGTTTTTAGTACCGGTGGCACGCCGCTGGAAAACTCAATTCAATGAAGTGGCAAAAGCCTTTGCCACATTTGAGGCGCTACCCGAGGCAGACCACAATACCCTGGCTGGGATCTACAACCCTGAACAACATGTCTGTCAGGAATATGCCATGTTCCTTGCTGCGTCTCTTGACCATCCCCGCAATGTCGTGCGTGTGGCAAAAACCAGAGAGATTCTAATGTTGGAAGGTATCGGTACGGACACATTTAATGCCAAAGGGGAGAGCCGCCTGGCGCAAATTTGGAGCAGCCTTCTTTTCGGCGATTATGTGGCTTATTACCTGGCCATGTTGTATGACATCGACCCGACTGCCATTCCACCCATCACAGCCTTAAAAGAAGAAATGAGTCGATAAGCATCATCCGGTATGAGATTCCCGGGCATGATTTTCCTTATTGACAAATAGAACATGCGTGCTAAAATCATTATTAAATGAGAAATCCCACCGATCGAAAAATCATTCATCTTGACCTGGACGCATTTTTCTGCGCAGTGGAGGAATTAAAAAATCCTGACCTGGCTGGTAAAGCATTTGCTGTGGGAGGAAAAGCGGGGCAGCGCGGGGTGATTTCCTCCTGTTCATACCCGGCGCGGAAAAAAGGAGTCCATTCTGCCATGCCGACAGGACAGGCGCTGCGCATGTGCCCGGAATTGATCTTGATCTCAAGCAATTTTGGCGATTACCACACCAAATCTCAGGAGGTGATGGAGATCCTCCATCAATGGAGCGGCCTGGTGGAGCAGATCTCGGTCGATGAGGCTTTCCTGGATGTTAGTGATCTACCTCAACCCGTTGAAGAGATCGCCCGAAAACTACAGCAACAGGTTCTTGAGCGTACCGGGTTGCCCTGTTCGATCGGTGCTGCGTGTAACAAGTTGGTGGCGAAAATTGCCACGGACACCGGAAA
Source organism: uncultured Anaerolinea sp. (assembly GCA_964461605.1). Taxonomy (GTDB): domain Bacteria; phylum Chloroflexota; class Anaerolineae; order Anaerolineales; family Anaerolineaceae; genus UBA6107. Next base: position 852 of record CAYWVP010000105.1, on the reverse strand, counting down.
GTCAAGTAGTAGGGGCAATAACTATCCTCGTTCCATCCTGTGTGTGCCTGCAGGAAAAGAGCGGGAATTCCTGGCACCGTTGCCCGCGAAAGCCATGTGGGGAGTGGGACCTAAGATGGAAGCAAGCCTGGCGGAAATTGGTTTGCGAACGATCGGTGACATTGCAGATAGCCCCTTGGAGTTGATGGAAAGGCGTTTCGGGAAGTACGGAACTGAACTGCACCAGCACGCGCAGGGGATCGATGACCGCCCGGTGACGGTTGAATACGAAGCCAAGTCCATCAGCCAGGAGGTAACCTTTGCCAGCGATACCACGGACCTGACCTACTTGCGTAGCATGCTGCGTGACCTCTCCGCTAAAGTTGGCTATCGCATGCGGCGTGATGGGGTTTGTGCGCGGGTCATTCGCATCAAGCTGCGTTGGTCTGATTTCACCACACTTACCAGGCAGGTGGCGCTTTCTGCACCAACAGACCAGGACGGGGTTATCTACGCAACAGCAGAGACCCTTCTGAAGAAAGTCTGGCAGCCTGACCGGCCGGTGCGTCTGATCGGCGTGGGTGGTGCGAACCTGATCGAGCAGGTTCACCAGTTATCGCTTTTTGACACCCAAACTGAAAAAGAGCGGCGTCTGCTGGGGGCGTTGGATGAATTGCGGGAAAAGTTCGGCAAAGGTGCCGTGCAGCGTGCGAACCATTTGAGCAGGAAGAACCCTAAGGTGTGATCCATCCCGGGATAGAAATCCTGTGAGATGCTTGCCATACGTGATGGAGTGCTTTATAATTCCGGCGTTCGAAGCAAGCCACCGTAGCTCAGTTGGCAGAGCAGTCGCTTCGTAAGCGACGGGTCAAG
>CAYWVP010000104.1:0-6311 GCA_964461605.1 uncultured Anaerolinea sp. | reverse complement strand
CCGCAAAAGGTGGAATTCATCGTCTGGCACAAGGATTATGAAAACAAGGCCGTTCGCGAACCGGCTGCAGAAACATTACCGCTGGATGTTCCACGGTTGGAACCGGATCCTCCGGTTGTCATCAATCACCGTTACAGCTTTGATAATTTTGTCGTGGGTTCCTCCAACCGGCTGGCGCATGCCGCCTGCATGGCAGTGGCGGAAAACCCGGCACAGGCTTATAACCCGCTTTTCCTGTACGGTGGGGTGGGACTGGGCAAGACTCACCTGCTGCACGCCATTGGCAACTATTCCCGCGCACAAGGGCAGCAGGTGCTTTACGTTTCTTCTGAAGAATTCACCAATGACCTGATCAACGCGATCCGCACGCACACCACGCAGGCTTTCCGTGATCGTTACCGCCGGTGCGACGTGCTGCTGGTGGATGATATCCAGTTCATTGCCGGCAAGGAATCCACCCAGGAGGAGTTCTTCCACACCTTCAACACCCTGCATGGTCAGGACAAGCAGATCGTGATCTCCTCCGACCGCCCGCCAAAAGCCATGAACACACTGGAAGAACGTCTGCGTTCGCGCTTTGAGTGGGGACTCACAGCCGATATCCAGCCGCCTGATCTTGAAACACGCATCGCCATCCTGCGCACAAAGGCTGAGCGCTCCAGGCATAATGTGCCGCCGGCCATCCTGGAGATGATTGCGCGCCAGTTCCAATCCAATATCCGCGAGCTGGAAGGTGCACTGACCCGCGTGGTGGCTTACTCCGACCTGCGCGGTAAACCCCTTACCGAAGACCTGGTCAACGTGGCATTAACTGACCTGCTGCCGCAGCGCAACTCGTTTGAACCGGCGCACGTGGTGGATGTGGTCGCGACCTCTTTTGGCATCACGCCGGAAAAACTGATGGGGCGCGACCGCAGCCGGGAAGCCGCCTTACCCCGCCAGGTGGTGATGTACCTGCTCAGGCAGGAAGCCAATGTATCGCTGCCGCAGATCGGGGAAGCGATGGGCGGGCGTGATCACACGACCGTGATGTATGCCTGTGAGAAGGTGGCGGATATGATAGAAAGGGATGACCGGTTGCGGCGACAGGTGCTGCAGATCCGCGAAAGACTTTACGGAAAACAAATCGCCTGATTTTAGATCAGGCGATTTGTTTTTTTCAGTGGTCAGGATTCAACAGTGAAGAGGGCATCCTTGAACCTGGGGATCAGCAGAATAACCAGCAGGACAAGGCTCAACCCGGCGCCGATCACGTAATCAACCGACGTAGCAGATGTCATGGTGGTGCGGATGATCTGGGTGGGGATGTTGATGGTAACGAGCGAGACGGCCGCCACCAGGGCCATCCACCAGCCCTCCACTTTCCGGGCAGCGATCTTATAGATCGCGAAGAATAACAGGATCACGCTAATGAATTGGATCGGGCTTGACCAGGCGAGAACCCAGCCTTCGAGGCCGCTGTAAAGCGGTTTTTCCGGGCGCGTCAGGGTCTGGCGTATGCCACCCACACCAATCACGAAGGCATGCGCGGTCATGATCCCGCAAAAGGTGAGCGTGAGGAACTGGGCTAGTTTTTGCAGCTTTTCCACCTTGCGCAACAGGATGAAACAGAAAAAGAAAAGCAGACCGGTTAAAGAAACAAGCATTGGCAGGGGCATCCCGTCAACGAAACTGACGTAGGGTAACATCATGAACATACCACCCGAAGCCGGGAATGCAGAAGCCAGCAATCCCACCGGGAAGGTCCATTCTTTGCCCTGGTGAATGGAGCGGGCGATCACAATGAGCGTGATGCCGCTGACGAAGATGATCCCGCGGTAAAGCGGGTAGAGGACCGAAAAAATGGCGATCCCGCTGGCGTAAGCCGGTTTTTGCGCCGCAACCTTAACCAAAGCCTGCATGATCCTATCCAGTGAGGTCTGGATCAGGAAGGGAGCCACGGCAACCATGAAGACTCCAACCACCACAGCCAGAATTGCCAGGAATAGACGTTTATTCTTGGGGGTATTGATCATCATATGTCCTCCGCATCGATTTTGATATCCATCTATTTGTACATGCAAGAGTTGAAATAATCCTTGCTTTAAGATAAATAGGATTAACAGAAAGTGATCCGGTTAAATTGGACAAAATGGGGTATAATAACTCGGTTATTGGAATTGTTCATTATCAAATTGCAGGTTTGCAGCAGGTTGACACGATTTTTTGTACAAGTATTGAACTTTTACTCTGAGCGATCAGAGATGCAGTGTACTGACAAAAGAAAAGAATCCTCACAAACCCTGGCGATATCCATAATGCCGGGATTTGTTTTTAACAGACTTCATCCGTCATCTTTAGGGTAGACCTTTCGATGCGGTTAAATCAAGACAGTTCCATAAGTTAAATACGAAAGGTAAGTAACAAATAATGAAAAAACATGAAAATAGAATAAATTCGCGCGGGGAGACCTTGAAGATCATTCCCCTGGGCGGTCTGGGCGAAGTAGGCGCCAATATGATGGTGTACGAATACGCCGGACAGATACTGGTAGTGGATACCGGTCTGATGTTCCCTGAAAACGACATGCTGGGCATCGATTACATCATCCCCGATATCACCTATCTCATCCAGCGCCGTGATAAGGTCAAGGGGATCATCATCACGCACGGACACGAAGACCATACCGGTGCCATCCGGCACATCCTGGAAGAGATCAACGCGCCCATCTACGCCACCCCGCTGACCCGCGGGCTCCTGGAAGTTAAACTGGCGCGCAGCGGCATGGCCGCTAAGGTAAAACTGGAGACTGTGAAGGCCGGCGACACCCGCAAGATCGGACCTTTTACCGTGGATTTCTTCCACGTGTGCCATTCCATCCCTGATGGGGTGGGGCTGGGTATCGATACCCCTGCCGGGTTGGTTGTACACACCGGCGACTACAAATTTGATCACACTCCGGTGGACAATTGGCCGACAGACTACGCGAAGCTGGCCGAGTTCCAGCGCCGCGGCGTGCTGGCTCTGCTGGCGGATTCGACCAATGCGGAACGCAAAGGCTGGACGCCATCCGAGCGTGTCATAGATGACGCGTTTGACAAGGTTTTCCGGGAAGCCAAAGGACGCATCATCGTCGCTAGTTTTGCTTCACTGGTGTCGCGCATGCAGCAGGTTGGCAATGCCGCCCTGAATCACAAACGAAAATTGGCTTTCGCCGGTGTCAGCATGACGGACAACGCCAGGATCGCCCGTTCGCTGGGTTACCTCAACCTGCCGGATACGTTGCTCATCAACCTGGAGGAAGCCCTCCGCATGAAGGACAGCGAAGTGGTCATCATGTGCACCGGATCACAGGGAGAACCGACTTCCATCCTGGGCAGGCTTTCCACCGGCACGCAGCGTTCATTTGATGTGAAGGACGGGGACACGATCGTGCTATCTTCAAGCCCCATCCCCGGCAATGAAGAGAATGTGTTCCGTACCATCAACCGGCTGTTAGAGCGCGGTGCGAACGTGATCTACGAATCGATCGCGCCGGTGCATGTCTCAGGGCATGCCAGCCAGGAAGAAATGAAGCTGCTGATGCACCTCACTCAGCCGAAATTCTTCATTCCCATTCACGGGGAACTGCGTCAGCTCAAACAGCACGCGCGACTGGCTTCTGAGATCGGCATCCCGCAGGAGAATATTGCCGTTATCCTGAATGGTCAGAGTGTGGAGTTCAACAACAACCGGATGCGCCTGGCGGAAAAAGTACCTGCCTCGTACGTGTATGTTGACGGCTCCGGTGTCGGAGACGTGAGCGCTGCGGTCATGCGTGACCGTGAAGTGCTCTCTGAAGACGGAATCATGATCGTGAACCTCGACATTGACAAGAACACCGGTCAAACCCGGCGCGACCCCGAATTCATTACCCGCGGCTTCATCGCCCATACAGAAAGCGGGGACCTGTTGGCCAAACTTGGCAAGCGTGTGGCGGATACTGCCTCACGGGCTAACGGTCACATGCAAAAAGATGTGGAGCAGATGGTCTCCAACTACCTGTTCAACGAAACCCGCCGCCGACCGATGGTGTTGGTGAATATCAACAGAAACTGACCGGTTTCTAAAACATGCTCCCCCGGTGTAATTCTTCCGGGGGAGTTTTTATTTTATTGATCGTCCCAGTCTGCCCAGCCTTGCGCACCACGCAGGGGTACGAAGACAACCGGCATGACCTCCTCGGATTGCCAGACGCCGTGTTCCTGCTGCCAGAGTTCCAGCCACTGCGTACCTTTTCCTCCAACAGGGAGTACCAGGCCTCCATGCGGGTTGAGCTGTTCCAGCAGGGGCGCGGGAACCTTGGGCGCGCTGGCGGTTACCAGGATGGCATCGTAGGGGGCAGCCGGCGGCCAGCCGAGAGACCCGTCGCTCTGGTGTACGATGATATTTCCGTACCCAAGTTCACGCAGGGTCTGCGCTGACCGGGCAGCCAGCTGCGGGATGATCTCAGTGGTGTGCACCTCGCGCGCGAGCATGGAAAGCACCGCCGCCTGGTAGCCGGAACCGCAACCGACTTCGAGCACCTTTTCAATACCGGTGAGGTTGAGCAGGCTGGTCATGAAAGCGACAATGTAGGGCTGCGAAATGGTCTGGCTGCAGCCGATGGGCAGCGGGTAATCGCCATAGGCATTCTCTCTCAGCTCCGGGGGCACAAAAAGGTGGCGGGGTACCGCGCGCATCGCCTGCAGAACGGCAGCGCTGGTGATGCCGCGCTGCTGGATCTGTTCGGTGACCATCCTTTCACGTCGAATTTCATACTCATCCATCTTTCCCCTCCAACCTGACCAGATCGCGTGAGATCATGCGGTCGATTTTCCCCATCGGGTATTTCTCCAGCTCAGTGATCTGCACCCACTGCAGCTCACTCGGCTGAAGCGCTTTGATCTCTCCGCTAACAACGCTGGCGTGATAGGCAAACAACGTTACGCGAAAATGTGTGTAAGCATGGTGATATTCACCCAGCAGTTCGCCAGCCGTGGCGTTGATCCCCAATTCCTCGTGCAATTCACGCGCCAGTGCCTGCGCGTGCGTTTCATCCGTTTCCACTTTTCCGCCCGGAAATTCCCACATCCCACCCAGCAAGCCGCTGGAAGGCCGTTTGGCGATCAGCACTTTGCCATCCTGGTGGAGGATGCCGGCGGTAACCGTAATGTGGGGCACGATTGATTTCTCTTTCATCACCGGTAGTTCAGACTGCCGGTTTTCTTTGTAAGCCGTGCACAAGGACGATACCGGGCAGATGCTGCATTTGGGGCTGCGCGGCAGGCAGATAAGCGCGCCGAGCTCCATAATGGCCTGGTTGTAGTCACCGGGATTTTTTACCGGAAGCAGGCTGTGCGCTTTCACACGCAAGTCCTTCTCAGCAGATGGCGTGTTGACCGCTTGCGTATACGGCAGCAAACGGGCAAGTACCCGTTTCACGTTGCCATCCACCACCGCGAATGGCAGCCCGAAGGCGATGGACGCGATGGCAGCGGCTGTGTATGGACCAATGCCGGGAAGTCTGGTCAATGTCTCATGATCGTCCGGCAGGCAGGCATTGAACTTCTCCACCAACAAGCCGGCAGTTCTATGCATGGCACGAGCCCGTGAATAATAGCCTAATCCCTCCCAGGCTTTCAACACCGCCTGTTCGGAAGCCGCGGCGAGGGAGGAAATATCCGGAAAGAGATTGAGCCAGCGTTCAAAGTAAGGGATCACAGTATCCACCCGGGTTTGCTGCAGCATGATCTCAGATACCCAGATGGCGTATGGATCAGAAAGCCCGCGCCAGGGGAGGCTGCGGGCATTTTTTTGATACCAGTCGATCAGAAGAGAATTGAATTCTTCTTTCATCGTAAGGGGTTATATTTGGAAAGTGTTCCTGGCGTAGACCATTTTCATCGCGAAATTCTGAATGAAGTCCTGCAGGCGATTGTTCAACACCTGCCAATCCTCAGATTGCAGCAGTTGGCGCGCCTTTTTGGCACCAGGCAGCACCATTCCCACCGTGATCTGCGGCTTGGTGCCGTAAACCGTAGCCCAGGCATCTGTTAGCTCACAACCCAGGCGTTGCACCCCGGGGATATACTCACGGATGACAAACTCGAAGTACTCCTGTTCATGTTCAGGAGTGATATCCCACGTCATAATGATTTTGATCGGATGATCCTGGTCCATGTTCTTTATTGGATGTTAAGTTGGTACGCTAAAACCACTACCTTGGTCTCGTCAGGCAGCGCGTTAACATTGGGCACTTTGAGGGATGGCACGCTTTCCAGGTTTCCGAGCCCCATTTCTTTCAGGAAGCG
>CAYWVP010000103.1:0-6327 GCA_964461605.1 uncultured Anaerolinea sp. | reverse complement strand
ATTACTCTACCCGGTCGCCCTGTTCAGCGCGGAAGGCTGCACCCCGATACGCAGATCCTGCGTGAACTGCTGGACATCTTCAGCGGCATGGGTTTCCAGGTCTTCCAATCGCGTGAGGTGGAGACTGACGAGTACAACTTCCAGCTGCTCAACTTTCCGGTTGGGCACCCGGCGCGCGACATGCAGGACACTTACTTCATGGATGTGGCGGACCGCGGAGACAATCCTCTCGTGCTGCGCACCCACACTTCACCGGGGCAGATCCGCGTGATGCGCGAGATCTCTGCCCTCAACCCGGCTGATCCCCCGCCGGTGCGCGTCATCGTGCCCGGCATGGTGTACCGCTACGAGCAGGTGGATGTGCGCCACGAAACGCAGTTCGACCAGCTGGAAGGGCTGGCGGTAGGTGAAGGCATCACCTTCTCCGATCTGAAAGGCACGCTGACCGACATGGCACGCCGCCTGTTTGGACCGGATGCGCGCACGCGTTTCCGCGCTTCCTACTTCCCGTTCACCGAACCCTCCGCGGAGTTTGACATTCAATGTTTCCAGTGCAAAGGCGCCGGTTGCGGTGTGTGCGGCGGCGGCTGGCTGGAGATCGGCGGCAGCGGCATGGTGCATCCGAATGTACTGCGTAACGGTGGCTACGACCCCGAACGGTTCACCGGCTTTGCCTTTGGTTTCGGCGTGCAGCGCATCGCCATGCTGCGTTACGGCATCAACGATATCCGCTACTTCTGGGACAACGATCTCAGGTTTTTGGAACAATTCTGAGTTCAGTAATCAGTGATCAGTGCACCGTGAATAGGTAAACCTAATTCCTAAGAACAAATAACTGATCACTGCATATGGAGAAAATACATGAAAGCACCTTTATCCTGGTTAAAAGACTTTGTTGAGATCGACATGCCCGTTGCGCGGCTGGCGCACCTGGTTACCATGGCCGGCATGGAGGTGGAGGAGATCCGTATCATCGGGCTGCCCCTCCCCGAACCCGGCAGCACCACCGCTCACGTCAGCGGGCTGGCGTGGGACCGCGAGAAGATCGTTGCCGCGGAAGTGACCGAGGTATTGCCCCACCCCAACGCCGACCGCCTGGTACTGTGCCGCCTGAATGACGGCGAGCAGGAGCACATTGTCCTCACCGGTGCACCCAACCTGTACGAATTCAAGGGGATCGGACTGTTAACCCCGCCCCTCAAGGTCGCCTATGCGAAGGAAGGCGCGCAGCTTTATGATGGTCACCAGGAAGGCAACGTCCTCACCACGCTTAAAAGGACCAAGATCCGCGGGGTCGAATCCTATTCGATGATCTGTTCCGAGAAGGAACTGGGCATCTCGGATGAACATGAGGGCATCATGTTCCTCGATCCCGCTGTGGTGGCCGGCACCCCGCTGGTCGACCTTTTCGGTGATGCCGTGCTGGACGTGAACCTGCTGCCCAGTTTTGCACGCTGCGCCAGCATCCTCGGGCTGGCACGCGAGATCGCTGCCATCACGGGCAAGCCGCTCACCACCCCCAAATTTGCTCCTCCACCTGAGATCGGTCCTGCTTCCTACGCCGCGCTCGAGATCACCGATCCTCAGCTCAACCCCCGCTTTGTCCTCGGCCTGATCCGCGATGTGCAGATCCAGCCCAGCCCGCTTCATGTGCAGCACCGCCTTAAACTCGCCGGAATGCGCCCCATCAACAACGTTGTGGATGCCACAAATTACGCCATGCTGGAGCTGGGCGAACCGCTGCATGCCTTCGACTATGACGTGCTGCAAAAACGTGCCGGTGGAAAACCGGTGAAGATCATCACCCGCACTGCCCGCAAAGGCGAGACGCTGGTTACCCTGGATAATATCGAGCGCAAACTTGATGAGAATACCATCCTGGTGTGTGATGAGGCCGGCATCCTCTCGCTGGCCGGCGTGATGGGCGGCCTCGAGTCGGAAGTGACCGATACTACCCGCAACATCCTGCTGGAGGGCGCCGCGTGGAACATGATCAATATCCGGCGCACCGCGCGGGCGCAGAACCTGCCCTCTGAGGCCTCCTACCGCTTTACGCGCGGGGTGCACCCGGCCATGGCGGAGACGGGCGTCAGGCGCGGCCTGGACTTGATGTCACAATGGGCGCACGGTACACCCGATGCGCTGCTGGTGGATGCCTACCCGCAGCCGAAATCCGCTCCGGTGGTCGAGATCACCCCCACCGATGTCAAGCGCTGGTTGGGGCTGGACCTGAACGTACTCACCGTCGCTGAACTGCTGGCAAGGCTGGAATTCAAGGTTGAGGTGAGTGGAGATATCGTCCGCGCCACCTGCCCGGATCACCGTATGGATATTGGTGAAGGGACCACCGGCAAAGCAGATCTGATCGAGGAAGTCGCGCGCATCCATGGGTATGACAACATCCCTGAAACGCGCATGGCAGATATCCTGCCGCTGCAGCAGGGCAACCTCCAGCTGCAACACACCGAACGCACCCGTGACCTGCTGGTGGCATTGGGTCTGCAGGAAATTATCAGCTACCGCTGGACCACACCGGAAAAGGAAGGTCGCCGCTTGCCGAAAACGGCTGCAGGTGACGATAAGCCGTACCTTAAGATCGCCAATCCGCTGGCATACGAGAAAGCTTTCCTGCGCCACAGTGTGCTGGCAAGTTTGTTGGATACCGCAGAACGCAACTCGCGGCGCGCAGCCCGGCTGGCTTTCTTCGAGATCGGTCCGGTGTTCCTTCATTCAGAGGATCCCAGCGGCTTGCCGGATGAATTGCAGCGCCTGAGTATCCTGCTGGCAGGTCAACGCAGCACGCAAAACTGGCAGAAAGCCGATACCGCAGCGATGGATTTCTTTGACCTGAAAGGGATCATCGAAGACCTGCTTAAAGGCCTTGATATCCCGGACGTGGACTTCCAGCCATCAGACCATCCCGGTTTTCATCCCGGAAAATGCGCTGTGGTACACGCCGGCGGACAACAACTCGGGGTCCTCGGCGAGATCCATCCCGCCGTACGCGAGCGCTACGATTGGGGCGACACTTTCAAATACCCCGTGCTGGCGGCTGACCTCGATCTGGATCTCCTGATCAACCTGGTACCGGAATTGACCCGTACCAGGGACGTACCCTCCTTCCCGGCGGTGGTCGAAGACCTTGCCATTGTGCTGGATGAAACCATCCCGGCGGTTGAAGCAGAAAAGCTCATCCGCCAGGTGGGCGGCAAACTGCTCGCTGACCTGCAATTGTTCGATGTCTTTCGCGGCGGTCAGATCGGTTCCGGCAAGAAGAGCCTCGCGTACCGCCTCACCTACCAGGCGACCGACCGCACGTTGACGGATACCGAAGTCGCCCAGGTGCGCAACCGCATCATCAAGCGGTTGGACCAGGAACTCGGTGCAAAACTAAGAAGCTAGCTCAACGGAGCCTCAGATGAGGCTCCGTTTTCAATTTATTTATGTCATAATCATGTGTATGAAAAAACGTGATGTGACTTTGAACCCCTCAGTAGTGACGATCCGGAAGCGGCGATGGAGGATGTTGATATTCGCTCTTGCCCTGTTACTGATCATTCCCACCACCGCTGCCCTGGCAAATTCACTGCCGCCGCCCTTCCAGATCTTCCTGCGCTTCATTCCGGCAGACAACACGTCGCATTCCATTGATGGTGTTCAACTGGTGGGTTGTGAGGACAGCAGCTGTTCCGCTCCTCAGACCCTTGCCCAATTCGGCGCGTGTACCGCCCCGGGTTTTCTCACCACACCACCTGTTCTACCTGAGTCCTGGCGCCTGGAATGTGCCGGGACACGCTGTCTGTTTGAATCCGATTTTCACGAGATCAAAACCCTTCCCCCTTACCTGCAGGTGATCACCCTGCAGGCTGATCAAGGACGCGCCAGCCAGGTATTCCAATCGCCTGATTGTGATTATTGCACGATCGCCTGGAAAGTTGACCTCAGCGAATCCGAGCTGGCGGTTGTTGTGGATGAAGAATTCGTAGATCCCGACAGGGCCTATCGCGAGTTTTTCCTGACGTATCTATTCACCGTCCTGGTTGAATTACTGGTGGCTGCAGTATTCATCATGATCTTTCGAAAGTCAATCAAAGTTACTGCGAAGAAATTGATCCTTACCACGCTGTTGGCCAACCTGCTGTCATACCCGATCTCCTGGCTGGTAATTCCAGCATTTGGTCAATTTCAGGCTGATTTCTACCGCAGAGTAAGCATAATGGTCATCGCCACCGTTGTGATCGTCACAGTGGCCAGCATTCTACTGCAAAAGAAACGGGGAAAACTAAAAAGAGGAACCATCATCGCGCTGATCGTCGCGATCCCGGTCTGCGCTGTGCTGTTTCTGATCGGAATGTTCGCGTCCTCATACGGCAATTACCGGGTCCACGTAAGCGGGTTGCCGTGGAGTGTGGTGGTCATTCTTGCAGAAACCTTTGCGGTGATCTTTGAAAGTTTCGTGCTGTCAACCTTGCTCAGACCCGAACTTTCTTTCAAGAAAGCGTTGCTGCTCAGCCTGGTGACAAACGCTGCCAGTTTTCTGTTGGGTCTGCTGCTTTTCTAAAACCGGAATTCATCCACCAGATTTTGAGGCTAACTTAAAATAAGATCTCCCGATTAAGACGGGAGATCAATAATTGTTACCTTCTTGATATGACTTAATCGCTGGTAGCCTTTTCAGCCCTGAGCTTTTCCTCCTGCAAGCGGCGGTGCGTGCCATCACATAGCGGTTTTTTACACGACTCGCCACAATTACATAGTGTCACCCGGTTGCGGATTTCAAACGGTTGTTGATCTGCGCGCTCCACCTCGATATATCCTGTAACCCACAAAGGACCCTCGATTGGACCTTCAGCCGTAATCTCAACCGTTTGCGCGATTTGTTCCGGCAAATCCGCTTCGATGTCTTCGGAATCTTTGCTCAACGCATAAGTATAGGTTCCGGAGGGACAGCGATCGATCATCGCCATGATCTCTGCGCGTACAGCCGGCTCATCTGTCCGCGGTACCATTTTCCGGATATTGGTGTTGCGGTTGCCGCAAAAACCTGAATCCATGCACAGGCTATGGTCACTCTTGACCACGATCCCGTTACCCCTTTCGTCTATCTTTTGACGATCGGCAAACGTGTTGGTATCTGCGCTTTCAGTCCCCTCAAAACCAATCGAGCGGTGCGTGGCGTCGCAAAAAGGCTTATTGCTGGAATGGCCGCAACGGCAAAGGAAGTATGGATCTTCAGTAATGAGGTCAGCCTCTTTCTTCCAATTGAGCGGCTCGCCAAATTCTGAAACCACCTGGGTTTTCCTGACCAGGGGAATTGCCCCTTCCACCCGGTAAGGTCCATTCCGCCGGACGATGATCCTGCCTTTGTTCGATTTCTTATCTGTCATGTGTTCTATTCCCCCTATCCTATTCCTGGTAATTGCCCAGGCATGAGAAAATGCGGTCAATATCGATCTCGGTCAGTTTTTCGTAGGCTTCTGACGCACCCAGGTTTTCATCCAACTGCTCCAGGCGGGTCGCCCCGGTGATGACGGAGGAAACCTCCTTGCGGCGCAGGATCCAGGCGATTGCCAGTTGGGCAGGCGTGATATCCAGGTCGTTTGCCACCTCGGTCAGGCATTTGACCACTTCAATGCGTTCGGGAGTAATGTGGTCGCGGATCCAGCTGTAATCGTCCAATGAAGCCCGGCTTCCCTTGGGAATACCGTTGTTGTATTTGCCTGAAAGGATCCCGAAATAGAGCGGGGAGAAAGTGGTCAACCCCATGCCCAACTCGCGTGTTACCGGCATCACCGAGTCTTCGACGCGATGGCGGTGGAAAATATTGTACTGCGGCTGGTCCATCGACGGCGGGATAAGCCCGAACTCGCGCGCGGTTCCATACGCCTGCATGATGTACCTGGCTTCCCATTCCGAGGTGCCCCAATAAAGCACCTTACCCTGATGGACGAGGTCGGTCATGGTGCGCACGATCTCCTCCATGGGAGTGTCGGGGTCATAACGGTGGCAGAAGTAAAGGTCCACGTAATCGGTTGCCAGGCGCTTGAGGCTGGCGTTGATCGATTCGGTGATATGCTTGCGAGAGAGACCACGTCCATTGGGACCCTTGAAGGTCGGCCAGAAAACCTTGCTGGAGATCACCAATTCCTCGCGCGGCATGGTCGCGATCGCCTTGCCCATCACGATCTCCGCCTCGCCGTTGGCATACATGTCCGCGTTGTCGAAGAAATTGATACCCTGGTCGAAAGATTCCTTAATCAGATTGATCGCGGTGGATTCATCGATCTGATTGCCAAAGGTCACCCATGCGCCAAGCGAAATTTCACT
>CAYWVP010000102.1:0-6515 GCA_964461605.1 uncultured Anaerolinea sp. | reverse complement strand
TCTGACCGATCTCGGCCATGGTGGTGAGGATCTCCTTCACCCCGTCCACCGCCAGGGCATCCAGGCGCGTGGGGATCACCACCCAATCTGCGGCGATCAGCCCGTTGATATGCAGCACATCCAACGAAGGCGCCATGTCCAGCAGCACCACGTCGTAGCCGGAGTTGGTAAGCAGATCGCTGAGGATCGTCTCGCGGAAATCGGCCAGTGTGATCTGCCGCTTGACCTTCTCGGTTTGCTTGTCCCCTGCCACGAGATCCAGGTTGGGACGAATATTCTGAACCACCTCACTGAGCGGTTCATCCAGGCAGACCAGGCGGTACAATCCCGGCGATTTTTCCAGTCCAAAGGAAAGCGCCAGGTGTCCCTGCGGATCGAGATCCACCAACAGCGTGCGCCGTTTGAGCCGCGCCAGGCCGTCAGCCAGCGTCACGGCAGTGGTGGTCTTGCCGACCCCACCTTTTTGATTTGCGAAAGCGAAGATCATCGTCATTTTCACCTGGAGCGTTAGGATAAATGCTGAGAGCGGAAAAATGCATAAAACGTTCAGCAAGGGTCGCCCCATAGAATTATATAGGGTCAACCCTAATAAAACAAGGGTCGCCCCTGGAATTTGGAAGGTGGAAAACACAACGTCACCCCTTGAGGCGCTGATAGCCCGCAGGAGCCGGATTGTAGGCGGGTCATGACACTAGCTATTATCAGCGGAGAAACCGGTTACCGGAACAAATCCGTAACCGCGGTTACACTTTAACAAGCGATCAATTGTAATGATCATTACATTTCGTTGCACAAGGTTTGGTGTAATAATAACAAAAAACGTCAAGCATCTTACCGGTGTGAATGGTAAGCTATTAAGGAACAGGACACAGGTATGCAAAATCAGGAAAACATTGCGGCGGTACAGCGGATGCAGGATTTCATAGATACGCATCTGAAGGAGCGCATCACCCTGCGTATGCTGGCAGACGCAGCAGGATATTCGCCATGGCATGCTGCGAAGATCTTTAAGGAACTGACGGGAAAAAGCCCTTTTGATTGTATCCGTACAATGCGGTTGTCTCGAGCAGCCGTCAGACTACGGGAAGAGGAGGTAAAAGTGATTGACGTCGCTTTTGATTTCCTTTTCGACTCTCACGAAGGTTTTACGCGGGCTTTTTCGAGGCAATTTGGCTTCACACCCAGTAATTACGCCCAATTTAAGCCGCCGATAAAGCTGTTCATACCTGAAAATGTCCATGACAAATACCTGGCACTGGAAAGAGGAAAAGAAATGACAAGTGAAAACAATAAAACCAGCACGATATTTGCACAGGTTGTCCATCGACCGGCAAGAAAACTCATCCTGAAGCGTGGCGTGAAGGCAGCCGATTACTTTGCTTATTGTGATGAAGTGGGCTGCGAAGTGTGGAATGTGCTGTGCGGTATCAAGCAGGCAAGTTATGAGCCGATTGGCATGTGGCTCCCGCAAAATCTACGCAGACCAGGAACCTCAGAATATGCGCAGGGAGTGGAAGTGCCACTTAATTACACCGAACCCGTACCGGAAGGGTTCGAAATGATCACGCTGCCCGCCTGTATGATGATGATCTTTCAAGGCGAACCGTATGATGATACTGTTTTCCAGGAAGCAATCGGTAGTTTGTGGGAAGCGATGAAGAATTTCAAACCGGAAATATATGGTTTTCAATGGGCTGACGAAGATGGTCCGCGCTTTCAGCTTGAACCTCAGGGTTACCGCGGGTATATTGAAGGCAGACCAGTCAGACCTCTCAGTTAATCGCGTTGTTTCGACTTACTGAAGGGGGATTTTCGTATCTGCTACCATTCCTGAACACAAGTGTAACCGCGGTTACACTTTCAGATACAAAAAATGCCGGTGTCACAACCGGCATTATTAAATTCGTAACCGCGGTTACACTATTTATCAGCGGCGATCCAGCCTCGCGCGGATCAGGCGGGCGAGTTCTTCCAGCAGTGACAGGGATTGGCTGCCCAGGCCTTTGACCACCATGCTGTTGGCGATCTCATCCAGCGCCTGGTCCTGTCCGATACGATCCAGTTCATGTAATGTCTGTACGAAGCGCCGCATGGAACGCGCTGCCAGGCGGCCCGGCTCGGGCAGGATGGGGGTTACAGGGCGGCGCTGGTTATCTGGATTGTTGGTTGGAGCGGTGATCTCAGCTACTTCATCAGAGGTCAATTGATTTTGGATGCTCAAACGGATCATGCGCTCCCACTGATCGCGCGGCGCGGAGAGGATCTCGCGCAGCACGCGTTCCGAAAGGCGGTAGCGGTCAGCCAGGTCAAGCTGGCTGGTGGGGAGCTGCAGGATATTGAGCAGTTGCACCATGCGCGGGCGGGTGAGCTGCATGATGGGGATGATGCGATCCCACAGGCCTGTGGGCATGCGTTGGGTGCGCGCGATGCGAAAGAAGTCGTAATCATCCGCCAGGTCAGCTTCGGGTCGAACGCCCATCTCCGCCAGGATCAGCGCGGCAACTTCGCAAGCCTGCTCCACTGCCGATGGGGGTTCAGCATGACGGTTCTCCAACACCTGGCGTTGACGGGTGGGTTTTTCCACCACCTCCACGCGCAGCAGGGGTTCGTCAGCAGCGCCGGAGGAGGCGTACTGCAGGCAGGCTGCCCAAAAACGCCGTTCACCGGTCTCGATCATGAACACATACTCACCCGCGGGGTTCATTTCCCACTTGCCGGTGATGGATTTGATCTGACCGTGTTCTTCAAATGAAGAACCCATTGATAACAGGCGCTGGATCTCCTGTTCCATGCCGGGGTCGGTACGGGCGAGGGAGAGCCATTCCAGCGCAGCCTGGTAGCAATTGATGTTTCCGGCGAAGAAGGCTGCACGGATCTCGGCTGGCAGCAATCGACGCGGCTGAAAGCGGTCGGGTAACATCTGGCTGGGCTTGAGCCGTTCGATACGCTCCACCTGGACTGCAACCGAATCTTCCGGTTTGTTGGCGGTTGGGGGCTGTATCTTGGGTTTTTCAACTCCGTTGGCGTTCAGATCTTCAAATGCGGAATACCTTTTCTTGGGTGGCATGGTCTTATCCTTCGCGGTATCGCTTATGGTCGCCGGTTTGTTTGAGGACGAGGTCGACCAGTTCGGCATATTCACGCGTTCCGCGTGAACTTGAGGTGATATTCTGGCTGCTCGGATTGCGTGGCGGGCGGTAGGTGAAGATATCCATGTGGCTGGAATGGGCGTAAGCCAGGTCGGAGGCTTTGTGAATGGTCGGAAGCATCAGTTTCTTGTAGCGTTTTTGCATCTCCTCCAGGATCTCACGCGATTCGCTGCGCTGTTCCTCGCACAGGCTGGGCAGGTAACCGAGGATGTTCAGGTCCGGTTTGAAGTGGGTCTGCACCTGCTCGATCGTGCGCTGCAGTTCGATCAAACCGGAGACGCCCAGATAGGAGGTCTCAACAGGGATAATGACATGGTCAGCGGCGACCAGTGAATTGATCAACAGGTCGCCGGTGTTGGGAGGAGTGTCGATGATGATGTAAGCGTATTCATTCAGGATGGGTGTGAGCGCGCGCTGCAGGCGTGTTTCGTTTGCCATCAGCGCGGGCAGTTCACGCGCGGCGCGGATCATGGCGGCGCGTTCGGAGGGCACAAAAAAGAGATTCGCGTGGTAATCGCTGCGTTGGATGAGGCGTTGGATGGATGGGGGCGGGGTTTCGGTGAGCAGCGCGGCCAGAGACTCGGCAGGGGTCTGCTGGTGTTTCTCGTACGCCACCGCCAGCAGGGCGTGCACCTGGGGATCCATATCCACCAGCAGCACCCGGTTGCTGCCATCCGGGCGTTCGGATAGGCGCAGGGCGATGCCGGCAGCCAGGTTGACGGCAGTGGTCGTCTTGCCGACCCCGCCTTTCTCATTTGCGATCGTGATGGTAATTGCCATACTCGCCTGCCTGAACCGGTTATTGCGGGAGTTTTCACCCCACATTCCGATTATACACAATCTCATGAATAACGATATCTTAACATAAAAAATGGTAAAATACAACAAGTTACGGTAATTATGTGATCAGAACCGATAAATAGGATAAATCTATTGATTTCAGCCCATTTTCGTGCGATAATTATCAGGTAATGGAGGATTTCCATGGGCGATATGATATACGATGATGAGTGGCGCCAGGTGCGCCTCGACCGGTTAGGTCTGAAAGAGGATCCCTTTAAGCTTTCAGCCGATCCGCGCTACCTGTACCTCGGACCGGAACACCTGGCTGTTTACCGCCAGGCGCAGGGGGTCATTTCGCGTCGGCGCGGGTTGGCGCTGATCTCGGGAGATATGGGCATGGGAAAGAGTTCCCTCGCCCGGCGCCTTTACGACGTGTACGCATCCGAAGAGTCAGTGGATATTTGTTATATTCACACCGCTGCTTTCAAGTCAGCCATGGATGCCGCACGCCAGATCTCCGAAACACTGGGGGTGCCGCGTTTGCGTTCCTTCCAGTTGCAGATGGAAGGCCTGGAAATTTTCATGGCTAAGGCCTACACCAACAACCGCAACGTGGTGGTTTTGCTGGATGACGCGCAACTGATGGAGCCGGAGGCGCTTGAGGTGCTGCACCGCCTGTACAACTTTGATTACGATGCCAAAGTGGCGCAGGTGCTGGCTTTCGGACAATCCGAGATGCAATCGGTATTTGAGCTCAACAAGGCGGTCAATGCGCGCGTGTTCGTACGCCTGGCGCTGCCGCCACTTACCCTTTCCAGCGCGCTGCAGATGGTGTTATTCCGGCTCAGCGTTGCCGGCCGGCAGGCGCCGCTGATCAACGATGACGCATTCGAAGTACTCTACGAAAAATCACAGGGTGTACCGCGCGAGATCATTCGCCTGTGCGCCTTATCGATGGATCAATTACTGGAAAGCGATGAATCCATGATCAATCTGGAAATTGCACGAAAGGTGAAATGATTATGGCCTCTACACAGAATCCGAACCGGAATGCCTGGGTCCAGCTCTACGAAGCCCGGCGTGTTCCCAACGAACAGGAAGTACGCTCCCCGGGCAGGCCGCCCGGTGTTGTGCCGCGCCGCAAGGTGGGGCTGACACTTTCCCAGGGGGAGATCACTGAGCTCGAGAACTGGCGCGAACGCCTTTCCGGATTGCTTAACCGCTCGGTTTCTGCGGGTGAGACGCTGGGCATCCTCACGCGCGTGTGTACCAACCGCTACAACCGCATGGATGACGCGGAAGATATTCAGACACTGGCAGAGCTGGTGGAACGGTTGATTGGAGAGGAATGAATTATTTCTACCAAAAATTCCAACGGTTTACGGTAGAAAAAATTACCTTTCAAAGTCAAATCGGCTTTAAAAAGGCTGATCAAATAGTTGATTATATAGAAATAATGTTCTATAATAACACACGGCAGGCTGGTGACCGGTAAACCCGGACAGCGCCGCGAATGGATGACAGGTATGGACCACGGTGTAAAAGGGCAATCACTCGGAGTGGATAAACCCGATTTCCAGGAAGCCTGGGAAATGGTGCTGGGTGATCTGCGCACCGAGATGTCGCGTGCCCTCTACGAGACCTGGGTACAACCTCTAAAGCCGGTGGGTTACAGTGAACGAACGTTCACCGTGGGTGCATATAACACTTACGGCCGCGCCTGGGTGGAGGAACGCCTGGGGGCGCGCATCTCCCGCCTGCTGGAGGGTTTGTATGGCGAACCGGTGACGCTCAACGTGGTGGTGTCCAACGGTTTCTACCGGGCAGGGGAGGGCGCCGCGCCGGGCAAACGCACAATTCCCCAGGATCTGCGCGATGTCGACGAGGATCCAGCTGAAATCAATTTGCCGGATGAAACCGTAGTACCGGCTGACAACCTGACCGGATCCGGGCGCACACGCAAGGTGATGCTGCAGCGCGCCTACGGCAGCGAACGCGCCAAGCTCATCCAACCGGAACGCGGCATGTTCGTCACCGGTTACTTTTTCAACAACTGGCTGCCGCTGCTGGGGCATTCAGCCTTCACGATTATCATGGCAGCCCGCTCGCTGTGCTACTGGAACCCGATGACCGGGGAACTGCGCAACGTGGTGGAGACCGAGATGGGTGAGCTGGCTGAAAGGGCGGCGGTCTCGGTGCGCACGGTGAAGGACGTGCTCAACGCCGAGCTGGTGCAGCGCTACTTCCTGCGCTACCGCGTGCGCCGCGTGATGACCGCCAACGGCGTACGCACTGCCGGCATCTCACTGCAGGTACGCATGGACGATCCGCTCACGCCGCTCGACCAGGTAAAGACCGGGTTGCTGGAGGAAGAGGAGTGGTACCTGCCGGAGTTCTCGGGGGAAAAGGAATAAGCGGTAGTCAGGTATCGCTGTAAAAATTTTGTCTTATTGTTTAAAGGAATAACGCGTTCTTATGGCAACAAGTGGAATTCTTGCGAATTGCCCTTGTCTGCTGGCTGTAATCAGGCGAAAACAGTCTTGACCGGGTTTGGTTGGCAAAAAGGTTCTAATCGGCAATGTT
>CAYWVP010000101.1:0-6540 GCA_964461605.1 uncultured Anaerolinea sp. | reverse complement strand
TTGACAACGCCGAGGTATACGCTGGCGGAAAATCCGAAGAGGTGATGGGGTACGCCCTGAAGAAACTTGGCTGGCGCCGCGGTAGTTACCTGGTCTCCACCAAGATCTACTTCGGCATCAACGAAGGCATCAATGAACAGAACACCTTGAACCGCAAACGCCTCATCGAGGGCATTAATGGCTCCCTCAAGCGGCTGGACATGGATTACGTTGATCTTCTCTATTGCCACCGCGCCGACCGCACCACCCCCATCGAGGAAACGGTGTGGGCAATGCACAACATCATCGAGTGGGGCAAAGCGCTCTACTGGGGCACTTCTGAGTGGCCGGCCGCAGATATCATCGCCGCCATTGAGATCGCGGAGAAACACCACCTGCACAAACCGGTGGTCGAACAGCCGCAGTACAACATCTTCTGGCGCGACCGAATGGAAAAAGAGTACGCGCGTCTCTTTGCCGATTACGGTTACGGCACAACCATCTTCAGTCCCCTGGGGGCTGGTTTGCTGACCGGAAAATACCAGAATGGCATTCCGGAAGATTCCCGCGGCGCGTTGAAAGGGTATGAATGGCTGCGCGGAAAGTTCACGGATCAGGACGCGTTGCGTAAGGTGCGGGAGCTGGGAGACTTTGCCCGGGAACTGGGTATGCCGCTGCCGCATCTCGCCATCAACTGGTGCATCAGCAATCCAAATGTGAGCAGCGCCATCACCGGTGCCAGCCGCGTGGAGCAGGTGCGGGACAACATGAAGGCGATTGAGACGTTTGACAGGATGACACCGGATGTTTTGAAACGCATCGACGAGATCATGGGAAAAACAACCAGGGACCTCAACAATTAATCCCGACCAGGTTTGTTCCTTTTGCACCATGGCGAAAAATCCATGGTGCAATTTTTTAATTCCTGTGTGTACAATAAAATTGGAGCAGGAGGGCTGAAAATGGACAAGAAAATCACAAACTACTCGAAAATGTGGATTTTGTGGATGGTTGTGCTATTCTGTTCTCTCCTGCCTGAGATCCTGCTCATCGCAGCTGGTGTTCCTGTGCCCGCCTGGTGGCCGTGGGCTCAGATCCTGTTTGCGCTGCTGGTGTTGGTGGTCTCTGCGCGAATTCCCGCCTTAAAACCATTGAGACTTTTCCTCCTCTTCCTGGCAGGTTACCTGCTGTTGTGGCGGGCAACGGCAGTGATCCGCGGCTTGCCACAATGGCAGGATTGGGAAATCAATTCAAACTGGGTCGCCGGTATCTCCGCCATCCAGGGATTGAAAATGGGCATCGCACTGGTGCTGCTTGCCGGGTTGTTCCTCCTTTTACGACGCAGGGGAAAGTTCTTCTTCACTCGCGGTGAAATCAGCAGCCAGGCTCAACCGGTCAAATGGCTTGGGATGAAAACCGCGACATCATGGAAGAAATTCGGCACCATCGTTGCCCTTTTCTTCTTCTTTGGCGGCATCCTGTTCCTGTGGCTTTCAAATCAGCCAAAGATCGGAATGGTTACCGGAACCCTGCCATTGCTGCCCTTCATCCTCCTTATTTCCGCCACCAACGCCTTTAGCGAGGAGATAATGTTCCGGTCAGCCCTGCTGGCCCCATTGCAAGCCGGTATCCAGCGCTCATCAGCCGTGGCAGTTATCAGCGTGTTCTTCGGGTTGGCCCATTACTCGGGCAGTTTTCCTTCCGGCTTGATCTGGGTGTTCCTCACTGGTTTTCTTGGTTTCCTTTTTGGTAAAGCCATGCTGGAGACCAAAGGCATCGCCATGCCATGGTTTCTTCACTTTATCTCCGATGTCCCAGTGTTCTTTTTCACAGCAGTGTTCAGTATGTAGGTTATGGTGTTGATCACATGAAAACGATTTCGAATTATTCCTGGTGCCTTTGTTACCTCATCCTGATCATGCTGTTCATAAGCGGGTGCGCGACAACTCAATCAACCCCGCCGGTGGAAATATACATGCCTGCGAGTACGGAGGAGGTAAACATGTTCACACTAACAAGTTCTGCTTTTGAGGATAACGGCATCATCGCTGATCTTTACACCTACTCAATGGGCAGCCAATGCAGCGGAGAGAATTTTTCTCCGCCCCTCACCTGGAGCGGCGCACCGGAGGGTACCGCGAGTTACCTGCTGACCATGATCGACCCGGATGGTGGCAACTGGGTGCATTGGCTGCTGGTCAACATCCCGGCTGACACCACTTCACTGGAGGAAATCATCAACGGACCGGAGACCGGCATCGCAGGGCGTAACAGCTTCGGCAGTAACGGGTACGGCGGTCCATGCCCGCCCTCTGGCACACATCGCTACATCTTCACGCTTTACGCGCTGGATACCACACTCGATGTCGCTCCGGGGGTAACCCTCAGGGAGGTCACCCAACTGATCAAGGATCATGTCTTAGGTCAGTGCCAGCTGACAGGGTTGAGATCCGCAAATTGATGCGCTCTTGGCAGGATCGATCAAAAAATAAACTACAATTGAATACGTTATGAGTCCGCTTGATTTCCTCATCGCCGCGCTGGCCGCCTTCGCCGCCGGCGCGGTTAATGCACTGGCTGGCGGTGGAACGTTGATCACCTTCCCGGTGCTCACCGCGCTGGGTCTGCCGGCTGTGACGGCCAATATCACCAGCACCGTATCCCTGTTTCCGGGCTATTTTGGCGCCACCTGGGCGCAGCGCAAAGACCTCAAAGGTCAGGAGAAGCGCATGCGCTTCCTCCTCCCAGCTGCCGCGTTGGGAGGGCTGATCGGTGGATTGCTGCTGCTGCAAAGCGGTGAGAAGGTCTTCAAGCAACTGGTGCCTTTCCTGATCCTGTTCGCCAGCCTGCTGCTGGCGTTGGCTGAGCCGCTGCGCAAACGCCTGGTAAAACAACACCCCCGTAAAAACAGGCTCAGCACACCCAATTATCTCATCGCGGTTCCTGCGATCGCCCTTGCTGCCATCTACGGCGGATACTTCGGGGCGGGTTTGAGCGTGATCGTTCTGGCGTTCCTTGCCTTATTGTTTGAAGATTCCCTAACCCGGCTCAACGCGCTTAAACAGGCCATCGCCTTTGCCACCAATACCGCAGCCGCCACCCTGTTCCTGTTTTCAGGCCGGGTCAATTGGTCTGTCGCGGCGGTCATGGCCGTCAGCGCACTTTTGGGTGGTGTGGCAGGGGGAAAACTGGCTGGACGGGTAAACCCGACGGTATTACGCTGGCTGGTGGTCGGTATCGGGTTGATCGTATCCGTTGTCTTCTTCATCCAGTTCTATGGTGCACATTAAGAATCCCTCATGCCCGGTTAGCGGAGACCTGAGACTGTGCTGACCTGTATACAGAACCCGGTGACCGGCATGGAATTAATGATGATCTGATAACTACAACAAAAAAAGCTATTAAAGGAATCACCCGCATGAATCAAGACAAAACTTTCCACTCACTCGTTGAAAAAGCCCGCCATTACCTGCAATTCCTCTGCGTTGACCTGCCCACCCGCCAGCTGGGCAGTGCCGGCAACCAGGCTGCCACTGACTTCTGTGCACGCGTCCTCCGCTCCACCGGTTGTGAGGTAACAACACCGGGTTTCAAGTGCCTGGACTGGATCTCGCGCGGTGCAGCCTGCCGTGCCGGGGCAAAAACTTTCACGGTGCATTCCAGCCCATACGCGAATGGTTGCCGGGTGAGCGCACCACTGCGCACTGCTGCCAATCTTGAAGACCTGCAATTCCTGGATTGCGCAGGTGAGATCCTTTTATTGACGGATGAACTCACCCGCGAACAACTGATGCCCAAGAACTACCCGTTTTACAATCCCGAACCGCACCAGAGACTGGTCGCCATGCTGGAGGAAAAGGCTCCCGCGGCGATCATCGCCGCAACCTCCCGCAACCCTGAACTTGCCGGCGCGGTTTATCCCTTTCCACTCATCGAGGATGGCAATTTTGATATCCCTTCCGTGTACACCACGGACCGGGTCGGTGCAAAGCTTACCCGACTGGCCGGTCAGACCGTTCACCTCATCAGCCAGGCGGAGCGCATCCCGTCTACAGGGGTCAATGTGGTCGGCAGGCTGAACCCGGGTGTGGCAGAAAAGATCGTCATCTGCGCACATGTGGATACCAAGCCGGGCACACCCGGCGCGTTGGATAACGCTGCCGGTGTGATCACCCTGCTGCTGCTCGCTGATCTATTGAAAGATCACGCAGGCAATTATGGCATTGAATTACTGGTAATGAATGGAGAGGACTATTACGGCGCGCACGGCGAACTGCTTTGGTTGGAACAGAACAATGGAAACCTGGGGAGCATCAAGCTCTTCATCAACATGGACGCGCTTGGCTACATCAAGGGGAAGACAGCGTTCTCCTTCTACAATTTACTGGAGCAAACCCGAGCCGCGTTTGTGGAGGAGTTGAGCCTCCACCCCGGTGTAATGGAAGGTGAACAGTGGTATCAGAGTGATCACTCGATCGCGGTGATGAACGGGGTACCGGCAATGGCAGTAACGAGCGAGCACTTTGTGGAGCTTTGCCAAAAATACACCCATACCGCGGCTGATGTGCCCGCGGTGGTGGATGCGGAACGGCTGGTTGAAGCAGCCTTTGCGATCCGCAACATGGTAAACGCACTTGCGGAGATCGAGGATTAACGACTACGGACAGGTGAAAGTGCCGGAGAACTTGAGATACTCGTTCTGTTCCTCATCAAAGTAATAAGTTACATCCGGCAGTAATGGATAGTTGGTTTCAAAGAGATCATTGAAGATCACCCTGAAGCTGTTGACGGGGGATAGCGTTCCATACAGAGCATCACTTGAAGCGCCGCCCAGGTAGATGGCATTATAGATCTCGTAATGAGCGTTGCGGTGCGCGGTGCGCGGCATACCATGATCACCCTGGATGATGATCACCGGTGGGGTCTGGCTTTTAGCGAGTATCTCATCCACCACCCCCAATACCCGTTTGTGCAGGTAAAGCAGTTCTTCGTAATAAGCATCGCTGAACTCGTAAAAGTCATACCCTTCAGGGTCCGCTGTCAATGTGAACGGTGTGCGCCGTTTGACAAAATTCCCCTCCCGGTCAAACACGAACGGCGAATGGGGTGCCATGATGTGGGCGAACACGAACTTGGGACCACTCTCAGCAGCGATCTCAGGCAACGTATCCAGGTCAAACAGAATGCGGTCGCGGTATTCGACATAAGCCGCGTCGATGATGTACTGCATTTTCTGCGAAAGCTGGTCGCGGGTCTCATAAAGGATCCTGCCCCCCGAAACCTGCAGCAACAGGCTCTCAAAGGGGGTTACCCCCGGATAGGTCAGTAAAGCCGTAGCGCCTGCCAGCGGGCTGAGGAATTCCTCAGCCTCCTTCAACTCCGTGAATTCATACCCTGTTTCGAAAGCATAAGTGCGGTAGCCCAGGGATTTCAGGGTTCTTTCCACCCGGCTGGATTGCATGAGCTGATAAAGCACTTTGGCATCCGTCGAATCCGTCAGGTTGTGGATGTAATCCATATTCAGCTGAGAGGTGAGCGAATATTGCGTGGCCGGGTAGTTGCTGCGGCTGCATTCCGCGATGTAAAAGCCCTTTTCACGCAGTGAATTACTGAAAGCAGGGTCTTCGTAACCGGTCAGTGTTTTAAGCGCTGTGTCGCTCACGTGCATGTCAAGGATGATGAGGTAAATATCCGGTTTGGACGCAGGAGTATCAGCCGTTTCAGCCAATGTCGGCAGCTCCTCCGCTTTTATCCCGGCAGAGAATTGTTTATTCCCCTGGTAGATCAATATGCTGATCAACGGGATGAAGATCAACACGCCGCTGATGGCGTTGAGTACAAAAGTCGCTGTGCCCAGCTGTTTTACACTGCTACGGCGCACCAGCGCGGACGCGCCAAATGCGGACGCCAGGACAAGGATGGCGGACAGCGGAACCAGGTAACGATGCCGTCCCAACGCCTCCCCCGATAGCTGCACTTCCCGTAATCCGCGGTACAGCGGAGCGTACAGCACAAAAAAGATCAGGAAGAAAACGAGCAGCATCACCCCGGCGATGATCGCGCCTTTGCGGGGGTCGCGCGACAACAAACGGCCAAATACTACCGAAAGCGTTGCGATAACCAGAAACACCAGGATCGAGCGCAGCCCGGCTCCCGGATTTATTTCGCGGATGTTTTCAGCCAACAGATAGACAACCGGGTAGATCGCGATCAGGTACGGGTAGAAAGGGTACTTCTCGATGAATTTGGCCATATTTCTGCCCGCGGTCGGGAATTTACTTAACTAAAGATTGGTCTCTTCGAGCCGCCGCACGATCAGGCGCACCCCTTCGACCCGCTCAACCTTGACCTTTTCGCCCTGCCGCAGCGGTTTCTCACCCGCTGCCAGCGATGCACTCCATTGTTCTCCTGCCACCTGCACGATCCCGTTGGGATCCAGGCGGACGACCACGTACCCCTCGCGGCCGGCCAGCGATTCACGGCCGGTAATGATCGGTTTCTTGAGAGCGCGAATGGCGATCATCACCACCGCGAAGAAGGTCAGCCCGATGAACACCCCCA
>CAYWVP010000100.1:0-6557 GCA_964461605.1 uncultured Anaerolinea sp. | reverse complement strand
TGCAGAACTAAAAGCAAATCAGGTTAATTACATTTTCCACGCAGGCGATATCTCGGTGCCGCGAGTACTTGATGATTTGGCTACAGTTGCACCGGTTTACGCGGTTGCCGGCAACCGCGATATTCTGTACCGTCAGCACCTGCCGCTTCATCAACGTTTCGTGATCAATGGCAGCCGGGTGTTATTGACGCATGGCCACATTGACCCATTTCATTACTGGTTCGATAAGTTCCAATACGTATTACAGAGTTATCGGATGGAAAGGTATGTGAAGCGCCTGGAAAAGCTGGCAGTGGATGCCGATGTGTGCATCTTTGGACATACGCATCGTGCAGAAAACCGGGAGGTCAGGGGGAGACTTTATCACAACCCCGGTTCAGCGAGTATCGCCATTCGTCCGGAGATTTCCATCTCCTTTGGTATAATCAAATTCCAACCCGGTGGCACGGCGGCCGGTGCGATCGTCCAACTAACCGGGTCAAAGGTCAGGTTCGGGAAGTGGGAGACAGGGGAATGATCGTGTTCACTCAATGGGAATATTGTCATTAAATTAATCGATTTTCTTGACCATTCGAAATTGCATTGGTATAATGAAAATTTGCGCATCCCGGCTCCGGTCTGGCCGCGGGATTTATTCAATTACCGCCAGGTTTGATATTTTAGGAGAAACCCATGGCTTCTGTTTTACCAACCAAAACTTATGCACGCATTCCGACAATTTTTGATCTGCCTAACCTGATCGAAGTACAGCTGGAATCCTTCAAACGGCTTAAGGAAGACGGATTGGAAGATCTGTTTGACGAGATCTCTCCCATTGAATCCTACAACAAAGGCATGCGCCTGCATTTCCCCGGGCGCAGCGCTGAGTCAAAGCAGTGGGGTTTGAAGTACTGGTTTGAACCTCCCAAGCACTCCATTGATGAGTGTGTTGAGCGGGACCTCACTTACTCCAGCCCGTTGTACGTTTCCGTTCTCCTTTCCGGTCCGGATATTCCGGAACCGGTCAAATCGGACATCTTCCTGGGTGATTTCCCGGAGATGACCGAAAAGGGAACATTTATCATCAATGGCACTGAGCGCGTAGTTGTCTCTCAGTTGATCCGCTCACCGGGTGTATATTTTGAAGCACCCGTAGATCGCACAACCGGACACCCGCTCGCCATGGCCAAGTTGATCCCTGACCGCGGCGCCTGGATGGAATTTGAAACCAGGAAAAATGATTACCTCATCCTCAAGTTTAATCGTAAGCGCACAGTTCCCATCACGATCTTCCTGCGTGCGATGGCTGCTGTGGATGACCGGTTATTGGGAGATTCACCGATCAGAACCGGTTCTGACGAGGAATTGATCTCACTGTTCAATGATATTGACAATGATCCTGATCGCCAGTTTATTGCTTCCACGATCCGGCAGGAACCTGAGTGGGACTTATCTCACGGTCAAACCGTAGCGGAAGCCGCGCTTATCGAATTCTTCCGCCGCATGCGCCCCGGTGATCCGGCCAACCTTGAGAACGCCAGGCAGTTTCTTGAGGAGCAGCTCTTCGACAGCCGCCATTATGACCTCGAAAGGGTAGGGCGATACAAACTCAACCAGAAACTTGATCTGATGAGTCGTATCCCGGTTTCTCACCGCAGTGTGACCAAATGGGATATTGTTTACCTCGTCAGGCGCATGATCCTCATTAATAATTCAATTGAAGTCAAGGATGACATCGATCACCTGGGCAACCGCCGTGTAAAAACGAATGGTGAATTGATCCAGAATAAACTGCGCATCGGCTTACGCCGCATGGAGCGCGTGATCAAGGAACGCATGTCCATCCGCGACCAGGACCAGGTTTCTCCGGTGAGCCTCATCAACATCCGGCCGGTGGTTGCCGCGCTGCGTGAATTCTTTGGCTCATCCCAGTTATCCCAGTTCATGGACCAGACCAACCCGTTGGCTGAACTGCGCAGCAAGCGCACACTGTCAGCCCTCGGTCCGGGTGGTTTGCGCCGTGAGCGCGCCGGCTTCGATGTGCGCGATGTGCATCATTCTCACTATGGCCGAATTTGCCCGATTGAGACCCCTGAAGGTCCGAACATTGGTTTGATCGGTCGTTTGGCAAGTTATGCACGTGTGAACGAATATGGCTTCATTGAAACCCCTTACCGTAAGGTAGCGAAAGTGCTCGCACCTGATGAGCCGAGGCTGGAAGGCCGCATGCTGCGCGAAACGATCACTGACGAAAAGACCGGTGAGATCATCGCGAAGGAAGGCGACCGTATCACAGCCGACCTGCTCACAGCCATCAAGCGCAATAAAAAAGACATGGTTTTTGTAAAACCATTTGTCACGGACGAGGTTGAGTATCTCTCTGCAGACGCTGAAGATAAATTCGTCATCGCCCAGGCGAACACACCCCTGGATGAAAAAATGGAATTCGCCAAGGAGCAAATCTCCTGCCGTTATCATAGTGACTTCATCCTATCCAGTGCGGATAGCGTGAATTACATGGACGTCTCGCCGCACCAGGTTGTCGGTATCAGCGCTGCGTTGATCCCGTTCCTGGAGCATGATGACGCCAACCGTGCCTTGATGGGTTCGAACATGCAGGCGCAGGCGGTTCCCCTGGTCAATCCGGACAGCCCCCTCATCTCAACTGGCATGGAGCATTACGCTGCCCTGGATTCAGGTCAGGTTGTGATCGCCCAGGAGGATGGGGATGTAATCTCTGTCACGGGACAACTAATCGCGGTCAGGAATACCGAGGGCAAGACCAAGGAATATCACCTTCGCAAGTATCAGCGCTCGAACCAGAGTACCTGCATCGATCAGAGACCGGCTGTGGTGAAGGGTCAGCGCGTCCGTAAAGGCGATATATTGGCAGATTCTTCCTCCACCGTCAATGGAAAACTGGCATTAGGCCAAAACGTGGTGGTGGCTTTCCTCTCCTGGGAAGGTGGCAACTTCGAAGACGCCATCCTTATTTCTGAACGATTGGTCCAGGACGATAAATTTACTTCAGTTCATATTGAAAAATATGAAGTGGAAGCCCGCGACACAAAGTTGGGACCGGAAGAGATCACGCGCGACATCCCCAATGTGGGTGAGGATGCGATCAAGGACCTGGATGAACAGGGCATTATCCGCATCGGCGCAGAAGTTGGACCTAATGACATCCTGGTCGGCAAGATCACTCCCAAGGGAGAGAAAGAGCTGACCCCGGAAGAACGGTTGCTGCGGGCGATTTTTGGTGAAAAATCACGTGATGTGAAAGATACCTCGCTGCGCATGCCGCACGGTGAACGTGGAAAAGTTGTCGACGTGAAAGTATTCACCCGCGAAGACAATGTTGACCTTTCTGCCGGTGTTGATATGATGGTGCGTGTTTCTGTAGCGCAGCGTCGTAAGATCACTGCCGGGGATAAGATGGCCGGCCGCCACGGTAACAAGGGTGTTGTGTCGCGTGTTGTGCCTGTGGAAAACATGCCCTTCCTGGAAGACGGTACTCCGGTTGATATTATTCTCAACCCGCTGGGTGTCCCCGGTCGTATGAACATCGGCCAGGTTCTTGAAACCCACCTGGGCTGGGCAGCACGTCAATTGGGATTTGAAGCGGTCACACCGGTATTTGATGGTGCAACCGAATATGAGATCGAAGCGGAACTTGCCCGTGCCTGGTTAATGGATCTGGCATGGAAAGAAGCCAGCGACAAATCATGGGATTGGCTGAACGAACTTGAGTACGATCCAAAGTCGATCAGGGATGACGAAGAAGTCCGCCTGTTGTATCTTGAGCAGAGCCTCGACAACACGAAATACGACATTGACCGCATGGCAACCGATGTAACCTATGCCCGCCAGATCAACCTGGAAAACTGGTTGATTGAGCGTGGGATTGACCCGGATCCGATATTAAAGACAAGTGCTTATGCAACAGACGCTGCCAGACTTGATATCGATAGCAAAGCGATCAATAGTTGCCTGCGGGTTTGGTTGGAGATCAATGGTGTTGATGCCGCCAAATTATCGAACGAAGAGCTGCGCGGCACGGCAGAAAAACTGTCTGTAACATCCCACGCCTCACTACCCATCCTTGGCAAACAAACGCTGCGGGATGGAAAGTCAGGACAGCCGTACGATCAGCCGGTCACAGTCGGTGTGATGACCATGCTTAAGTTGCATCACCTGGTTGAGGATAAAGTTCACGCCCGTTCCACCGGTCCGTACAGCCTGGTTACCCAGCAGCCGCTGGGAGGTAAGGCACAATTCGGTGGTCAGCGCTTTGGTGAGATGGAAGTGTGGGCTCTGGAAGCGTACGGCGCTGCCTTCACGCTGCAGGAAATGCTCACAGTAAAATCTGATGATGTCCAGGGTCGCGTGAGTACCTATGAAGCGATCGTCAAGGGTGAACAGATCGAGGATCCGAGCCTGCCTGCTTCATTCAGGGTACTGGTGAAAGAACTGCAAAGCCTTGGACTGGCAGTTGAAGCGGTGATGGATACCAAGGAAATCATCCGCTTTGGTAAAGACGAAGAAAGAGTACGACCTCCACGCCTGGAGACCGGTTTGCTTGGTCTCGGCGAGGAACTGCAAGGACTGCTGTAACCGGCTGCAACGGTACGCAGGGTTGATCCTGGTTTGTATCTTGACCATGAAATACCCTCGTGTTATAATTTTTCGCCGTTGCTCAAGTTGCGTGGTGATGTGTAAACCTCTGCCATCAGTGTGATCTGGTGAGGCCATCATTGCAGTCGATGGTCTCATCTTGTTGAATAAGTGATGAAAGGTTATTTTTTTACGGAGGCAAAGAAAAGTGCCAACAATCAACCAATTGATCCGAAAAGGTCGTGAAGCACAAAAGTTTAAAAGCAAAGCACCTGCTTTGCAATATACCCTCAATTCGATGAAACAGCGCCGCTCTCGCCTTGACAAAGGCGCTCCACAGAAACGAGGCGTCTGCACTGTTGTAAGAACCATGACTCCCAAGAAACCGAACTCGGCGCTGCGTAAGATCGCCCGTGTCAGGTTGTCCAACGGGATCGAAGTCACGGCTTACATTCCCGGTGAAGGTCACCAGCTGCAGGAGCACTCTGTTGTGCTTGTCCGCGGTGGTCGTGTAAAAGATCTTCCTGGTGTCCGCTACCACATTGTGCGCGGAACATTGGATACGACTGGTGTTGCCAAGCGTTCACAAGGGCGTTCCAAGTACGGTTCAAAGAAACCGAAAAAAGCGTAACACACAACTAGATGGAGTATCTGAATGCGAAGATCGAAACCCGAACCACGTGAAATTGCACCGGATGTACGCTATAACAGCGTGCCAGTTACCTATTTCATTCACCGTATTATGAAGCGCGGGAAGAAAAGCGTAGCCACCACGATCATGTATGATGCCCTGGAAATTGTCAAAGAGAAAACCGGCAAAGCCCCAGTGGAAGTGATGGAAGTTGCTTTGAAGAATGTGGGACCTGTCATGGAAGTAAAACCGCGCCGTGTCGGTGGTGCAACCTACCAGGTGCCTATGGAAGTTGCCTCAGACCGCCGGATGACGCTGGCCATGCGCTGGATCCTGGATGCCGCCACAAGCCGCACCGGTAATTCCTACGCTGAAAAACTGGCTGCTGAATTGGTCGAAGCCGCTAATAATCAGGGTTCCGCTGTGCGCAAGCGCGAAGAGACCCATAAAATGGCTGAAGCCAACCGGGCTTTTTCCCATTACCGGATGTAAGAATTCTAATATAGCAGGAAACGATGCCACGCAATTATCCATTAAACAAGTGCCGTAATATAGGGATCATTGCCCATATCGACGCGGGTAAAACCACGACGACTGAGCGGATTCTCTTTTATTCCGGCCGGACCTATCGAATCGGCAACGTAGATGAAGGTACGACTGTTACCGATTGGATGGCCCAGGAGCGAGAACGTGGGATCACGATCGTTTCTGCCGCTGTTACCTCCGAGTGGAAGGGCTATCAGATCAATGTGATCGACACGCCCGGACACATCGACTTTACCGCAGAAGTACAACGCTCATTACGCGTGCTGGATGGCGGTGTGGTCGTATTTGATGCTGTGCAGGGGGTCGAGCCGCAAAGCGAAACCGTCTGGCGGCAGGCTGACCGCTACAGCGTCCCGCGAATATGCTTCGTCAACAAAATGGACCGGATCGGTGCGTCGTTGGAATACACGCTGGGCACCATCCGCGACCGTTTGGGAGCTAATCCAATCCAGATGCAACTGCCCATCGGCAGCGAAGCCGGATTCAAAGGCATGGTCGATCTGATGACCATGGAGGCGATCTATTTCGACGACGAGTTGGGCAAAGAACCCAAAGTCACCGAGATCCCCGCTGATCTGCGTGCCCAGGCTGAAGACCTTCGTGCGCAAATGGTGGAAAAGATCGCTGAGCTTGATGATGAAATGACCATCAAGTACCTT
This sequence comes from uncultured Anaerolinea sp., assembly GCA_964461605.1. Taxonomy (GTDB): domain Bacteria; phylum Chloroflexota; class Anaerolineae; order Anaerolineales; family Anaerolineaceae; genus UBA6107. Next base: position 128 of record CAYWVP010000100.1, on the reverse strand, counting down.
GAGGGTGAACAACTGACAATTGAAGACATGAAAACAACCTTGCGCGCCGCGGTGCTAGCCACCAAAGCCACACCGGTTTTTTGTGGCTCTTCATTGCGAAACAAGGGTGTGCAGCTCGTCCTGGACGC
>CAYWVP010000099.1:0-6562 GCA_964461605.1 uncultured Anaerolinea sp. | reverse complement strand
GAGCGGTCGCGCAGGAAGTACAGGCGGGCGCGGCGGACCTGGCTGTGGCGCTCGACAACAACTTTTTCGATGCGCGGTGAGCGCAGAAGGAAGGTGCGTTCCACACCGATCCCGTTGCTGGCCACACGGCGGACGGTGAAGGAGGAATTGTTGCCATTGTTGTGTCTGTACAGAACCACACCTTTGAATTCCTGGATACGTTCCCGGTTGCCTTCTTTGATTTTGACATGCACGCTAACCATGTCCCCGGTGCGTAATTCAGGGATGTTGGGATTCACGGGGGCATCATATGCTGTTAAGATATCGCTCATTTTACACCTGCTTCTTTTTGATCATGCTGCCTTCACGGCGCGAAGAAAGATTATAACATGGTTTTACCACCCGACAAGATTAAACAGTTTGCAGTATTGGATCATTTTTCTGTTATTTCGGACTGATGGAAAGCGCTTTCTGGTAAAATCATGCCAGAAGAATAGGAGAGATCCGATGGATGATATTGTTGTGGATATCGGCGGTACCCAGTTAAGGGCGGCATTATATCCCTCCGAAGGTCTGCAGCCCAGGGTGTTCAAAGCCATCCCCACCAGCGGGGAGAAACCAGCCATTGAGCGCCTTTTCGACCTGATCGAGTCCATCTGGCCGGCTGATACAGAGGTCAGGCGCATTGCCCTCGCCGCACCGGGCGCGTTAAACCCGACCACCGGCATCACTTATACCATCCCCAATATCCCCAATTGGAACGAACTGCATCTAGTGGAACTTGTGCAAAATAGGTTCAACATCGAAGTGCGCCTGGGCAACGACGCCAACCTGGCAGCGCTGGGTGAGTGGAAATACGGCGCGGGTGTGGGGCATCACAATCTCATTTATCTTACCGTGAGTACCGGTCTGGGCGGCGGGATCATCGTCAATGACCAGCTGCTGGTCGGTGCGAGTGGCCTGGCGGCTGAAGTCGGCCACACCACCGTGCTGCCGGGCGGACCAATGTGCGGATGCGGGTTCCCCGGGCATCTCGAAGCCATGTCCTCCGGCACCGGCATCGCGAATTACGTAAAACGGGAGCTTGCTGCCGGACGTCAATCGGTGTTCTGCAGCAACGGTGAACCGGTTGAAGCGCGCACGATCGCTGCCGCGGCGAAGCAGGGAGACGCACTTTCCATTGAGGCATTCAACCAGGCTGGTGAATTCCTGGGGCGGGCGATCGCCGACCTGCTGCACCTGTTCAACCCCACGATCGTCATCCTGGGCGGCAGTGTCATCAAGTCGGGTGAATTGATCCTGGCTCCTACCCGGCGTTCGCTCAATGCCAGTGTGATCTCTCCCAGTTACCTGGAAGGTTTTTCATTGACCACCGCCCAACTGGGTGACCAGGTCGTGCTGGTGGGCGCGCTTGCCCTGGCACGCGCTTGATCAGATAAATTCCTCGCGGTAGTAAATATCCCCCCTCTCTCCCTTGACAGCAAATTCGGGTAAAATTGGGAATTACTGCACACCTATTACTGGAGCATATCCATTCACTATGACCCGAAAACTTATTACCGTAGCGCTCTTGCTTGTGTTTGTTGCGTTATCATTGTTTTCCAACAATGCGGCCGCTGATCTCGATCCAGCCGTTCCCGATTTGGGTTTCTCGACCTTACAGGATGAGCCCAGGGTTCCGATTTACATCTTCTGGGGTGAAGGCTGTCCCCATTGCGCCAAAGCCAAACCGGTACTGGAAGATCTGGCAAGACAAAACCCCTTGGTTGCGTTATATGAATTTGAGATCTACAACTCGGAACAGAACCAGCAGCTGTTTGCCACCTTTGGAGAAGCGTACGGGTTTGAGCCGCGCTACGTTCCCACGATCATTGTCGGGGATAATGTGTGGGAGGGTTACGCGGATGAATTCGCACCTGAGATCACTGCAAAGGTGGAAAGCTGCCTGGCAGAGGGTTGTGAGGATAAAGGCGCGGCGGTTATTGAAGGAATGGGTTTCACACCATTCAGTCCGGATGGCACCGCTGCAACCCCCACAGAGGCACCAACTGCAATCCCTTCTGAAGAACCTCCCGCGAGTGACCCGGAAGATCCCAATCTGACCAAACTTCCTCTTTTTGGTAAAGTTGATTTTTCCAAAATGGGGCTTGTTCTCAGCACCGCGCTGATCGCTTTTGTGGATGGTTTCAATCCCTGTTCAATCTGGGTACTGAGCATGTTGCTGGCGATCACCCTGCATACCGGTTCACGTAAAAAAGTGCTCGTTGTTGGCCTTGTATTCCTGACGGTCACTGCCGCGATCTACGCCCTGTTCATCGCCGGACTTTTTACCGTTTTGAAGGTGGTCAGCTTCATCGGCTGGATCCAGGTGGTGGTTGCCCTGGTGGCGTTATTCTTCGGGATCATCAATATCAAGGATTACTTCTTCTACAAAGAAGGAGTCTCTTTCACCATCTCTGACGACAAAAAACCGGGCATCTACCAGCGTATGCGCAAGGTGTTGGAAGCCGGGGATTCATGGTGGGGGCTGATCGGTGGGACGATCGTGCTGGCGGCTGGCGTTTCGCTGGTGGAATTCTCCTGCACAGCAGGTTTCCCTGTGCTGTGGACGAACCTGGTTTCTGCCCAGCAGGTGACCACGATCACCTTTGTGCTGCTTCTTTTGCTCTACATGGTCATCTATCAATTGGATGAACTGGGGATCTTCCTGGTGGCGACGTTCACCCTCAAATCCTCCCGGCTTGAGGAAAAGCACGGACGCATTCTCAAGTTGATCGGCGGTGTGTTGATGCTTACGCTGGCGATCGTCATGCTGGTGAATCCTGAGCTGATGAGTGACATTGGCAAATCGTTGATCGTTTTTGCCATCGCGTTCGGTATCACCATCCTCATTCTGCTCGTTCACCGCGTGATTCTGCCGAAAATGGGAATTCACGTCGGTACAGAGTATTCCAAAAGAGCAGCTGCTAAAAAACGTGTAAAAACGCGTCACCATTAAACTTTTTCCATATCTCATTAAAGGGTGAACAGATTCTGTTCACCCTTTTAATTTCTGCCCGAAATTAATTATGGCTTGACAAAGCCGGCTAAAAAAATGCATAATAATCACACAGGATGAGTTTTTTGAAACCTGTCAGGGATATCAATGGATATCCGATATTTATTCCAGGAGGAGAATATGTCAATGAAAAAAGCAGGATTGTTGTTGGCGGTTCTGTTCGTGGCAGTAACGGTCTTATCTGCCTGCCAGACCGCTGCCCCGACTGAGGTTGCCGACACGGAACTCAACGTGTTGTGCACCCCCCAGGAAGAGTGGTGCCAGGGGATGAAACAGGAGTTTGAAGCCAAGTATGGCATCACGGTCAATTACGTGCGCATGTCATCCGGCGAAGCTCTTGCCCGTGTGGAAGCAGAAAAGGATGCTCCGACCTTTGATATCTGGTGGGGCGGCCCGATCGACAGCTTTGTGTCCGCCAAAGAAAAAGGTCTGCTGGAGCGCTATGACTCCCCGAATTACGGAAACATTCGCGAACCTGACCTCATGAAGGATGTAGATAATCAATGGGTTGGTGTCTATGTGGGTACGCTTGGCTTTGCAACCAACAAGGATTGGCTGGCAGCGCACCCGGATGCCAAGGCACCCACCTCATGGGACGACCTGTTGAAACCCGAGTTCACCGGGCAGATCATGGTGGCGCATCCTTCCACATCAGGTACCTCCTATACCGCGATCGCCACGATCTTACAGATGCGCGGTGAGGAAGCCGGCTGGGAGTACGTTCAAAAGTACGCCGGTCAGATCGCGCAGTTCACCAAGAGCGGCGCTGCACCGGCCAAGTTCGTCTGCCAGGGTGAGGCCGCGGTTGGGATCGTCTTCTCTCACGACATCGTGAACGAGATCGAGAACAACAGCTGCCCGTTGGAACTGAGCTTCCCCGCTGAGGGCACCGGTTACGAGATCGGCGGCCAGGGGATCCTGAAAGGCGCCAAGCACATCCAGGCGGCTAAACTGTGGTTTGACTGGGCAATTTCGCCCGAAGGACAAGCCCTGGGACCCAAGTACAACGCTTACCAGGCGCCGACTGTAAACGGTGTTGAGCTTTCCCACCCGGAACTGCTGGAAGTCAACTTGATCGATTATGACTTCATCTGGGCTGGTACGAACAAGACCGCTTTTGTTGATAAATTCACCAATGAGATCGCGACTGCGGATAATCTGAAGCAGTAAAAAAAGGAATTGACACTGGGCGGCGCAAGCCGCCCAGTGTGTATGGTTGGAGGAGCATGCAGACCCGATCACAAGATTTCGAGCCGGCACCAAAAACAGTGTCAGGTCTTATCCGCCGCATCCGCGAATTCACACTCATCGGCAGAGACCCGGTGTTGTTCATGAGTTTGCTGTTGTCAGGTATTTTTATCGTGGTCTTTGTTGTTTTTCCCCTTTACAAATCGATCGTGGGTGGTTTTATTTCCAAAGAAGGGGCTTTTGACCTGACGTATTTTGTCCGCTACCTGGATAATTATTACGGACCGGGGCTCAGAAAAGCCTTTGGGGATACGATGCTGATGGGGCTGCTGACCGCGGCATCGGGTACACTGGTAGGCTTCATCTTCGCTTACGCGGTGGTGCGTTGCAACATACCCGGTAAGAAGATCGTTCACTGGCTGGCGCTCGTACCCACCGTCTCACCGCCCTTCGCCCTGGCGCTGGCCATGATCCTGCTATTTGGACGCAACGGGTTGATCACCAACAAAGTTTTGGGGATCACTTTTGTCCACGGCATGAATGATATATACGGTCTGGATGGACTGGTGATCGTTCAGACCATCACGTTCTTCTCGGTTTCTTACTTGATGCTGAAAGCCATGCTGGAGCGCTTGAATCCCGCCATGGAGGAAGCTGCTGCCAGCCTGGGTGCCGGCAGATTTTACCTGTTCAGAACCATCACCCTGCCCTTACTGGTGCCGGGTATTGCCGGGTCTTTTCTGCTGCTGTTTGTGGAATCTCTGGCCGACCTGGGAAATCCGCTTTTTATCGCGGGCAACAAAACGGTTCTCTCCTCGCAGATTTTCCTGGCTGTGATTGGAGAATACAACTATCAGAAAGCCTCAGCGCTTTCCCTAATATTGATCATTCCAACGCTGGTCATCTTCCTTGTTCAGCGTTATTACGTGAACCGTCGTGTCTATATTTCGGTCACCGGCAAACCGGCTGGATCGCAGATTATGGAAAAGGAACCTGCCATCCGCTGGACCATTAATATCATCACTTACCTGATCATTGCTTTTATTCTGCTTCTCTATGTCACCATTATCTATGGCTCGTTCAGCACCGCCTGGGGAGTTGATTTCACTCCCACCCTGAAGCACTGGACAATGACGGTCACCCGCGGGGTGGAGGCGATCCTCGACACCACCTTCCTGAGTTTGCTGGCTACGCCTGTGGCAGCGATCCTGGGGATGATCATCGCCTGGCTGGTGGTACGCAAAAAGTTCACCGGCAAGGATGCGCTGGACTTCACTTCCAACCTGGGCGGGGCAGTACCCGGCACCATCCTCGGAATCGGATTCGTTATGGCGTTCAATAAACCGCCTCTGGCACTTGCCATCGCGGTTTACGCGATCCTGGCGCTGTTTTTCGCCCAGGTGGTGGGCAAACTGAGGAGTGAGCGGGTGATCATCCTGATCGTTGGCACGGCCATAGGGGTGCTTTTATCGCTGGTGCAGCCGCGCGCGATGTATTTTTACCTGGGCGGAATCTACCTGGTGATCGCCGCAGTGATATTGTTCGCCCGCAAGAAGAGGGGCTTCGCGCTGGTGGCGGCTGTGATCGGGTTGTACGTCATGTCCACCAATTGGGCAAATGCCATTGCCAAACCGATCGCCAATTTCAGCCGGTCGCTCGAGCGCGGGTTCTGGAGCAACGCGATTTTTCAGTTCTCTGATCACATTAAGGTGATCCTGCAACCAACAGACGCCTTACTGGCGATCATGCTGGTGTTTGCGGGGGTCATCCTGCTGCAATCCATGTCCGGTAAAGGACTGCGCATCGGGTTGGGAATACTGGGGTTGGCTGTACCCTGCGCCTTGACCTTCACCGGAATGCCGTTTGCCATGGTTGGTGGCGCTTATATCATCATGGCAGCGTTCATCGTGCGCAGCCTGCCTGCTTCGGTGCGCTCCGGTGTGGCGGCTTTACAGCAGATCGATCCGTCGATCGAGGAGGCATCCAACATCCTCGGGGCAGACGCGCAGTACACATTTAGAAAGGTCACCCTGCCGCTGATCCTGCCGGCCTTGTTTGCCGGGCTGATCTTCAGTTTTACGCGCCACATGACCAGTCTTTCCGCAATCATCTTCCTGGTCAGCGCCAAGTGGCGTATCGTTACCGCTTCCATCCTCAGCGAATGGGAACAGGGCGGTGTGAGTATTGCGGCAGCGTATTCCACCGTGATCATCCTTTTCGTAATGATCGCCATCCTGATGTTAAATTTACTGATGAACAGGTTATTCAAAGGCAGGGGCTCGGTGGATATGAGCCAGGGCTTTTAATCCGGATTACGAGGTAGAACAATGTACCTGA
>CAYWVP010000098.1:0-6584 GCA_964461605.1 uncultured Anaerolinea sp. | reverse complement strand
TACAACAGTTATTGGGTAGACGAAGGATTTTCGTACAAGGAACCTTTCACTGTGGTGGGCATCACCAACACGCTCAACGATAAGAGCTGGTACATGTTCGTGCCGCGCGCAGCCGGGGTGCCCGCTTCGCGCTATCCCGTGGGGTACACGGTCGGGCAGGCGGTGATCCAGAACGACGCGGCGGCGGACTTTTACGCCCGCATGCAGCCGCTGCTGGGCGACCGCATGCAGCTCACGCTCTACGACCAGGGTTACACCTCGGTGGCCCTGCCCTTCCAGACCATCCTGCGGCTGGCGAAGATCGTGACGGGCGTTTGCGCGCTGTTATTGCTGGCTGTGGTGGTCCTCTTCGGCTTCCTGTTCGTGTACCGCCAGCGTGAAACCAGCGAGACGATGCTGATGCTCGGCACCGGCCGGTTGAAGGTGTGCGCGCATTTCCTCTACAGCGCGGGGCTGATCGCGCTGATTGCCGCGACTGCCGGCGCGGCGGCGGGGTACTTCCTGCATGAGCGCATCATCGCGCTGGTCGCCCGCGCGGCTGACCATTACAAGCTGATCGACGCGCGCTTCAGTAACGGCAACCTGTCCACCACGCGCACGCTGGAATTCGCCCCGCAGCTGGGTTGGGAGCTGTTCCTGTATGTGGGCGCGGCGGTGTTCCTGCTCGCCTTGATCGCCTGCCTGGCGTTCGTGATCAGTTCCTTCGCGCATAGCCGTCCGAGCCAGCGCAGGCCAGCCGGACCCAAAACGGAGCGCCGCACCTCGCGCCTGCGCGGCGGCAGCATCAAGTACGCCCTGCTGTCCATCTCACGCGGCGGTGCGCGCAGCCTGGTGGTGCCGCTGCTGGCCATCGCTGCCGTCATCTTCTTCGGGCAGCTCGCCTCCACGTCACTGCGCTACCGCGAGCAGCTTGAAGCGGTCTACAATAACACGCGCATTGACGGTTACTTCACGGATATCAATGGCAAGCAGGTGGGCAACCTGGTGCTGAACCCCTACCAGATGGTCAATTTTTACCGCTCCGGACAGGTGGAGAACCTGTCGGTTTCCAACGGGATGCCCTATTACTACCTGGGTGTGAGCCGGCTCGCCGATGGCACCGAAACGACCCTTGAACCGTTGTACGCGCCGGCCAACCTGTTTGCGCGTGAAGCGATCTCAGAAGCCATCCAGCGCGGACCCGACCTCAGCATGACCAACAGCATCCGCAGCGCGCCGGAGTTCTACTACGCCGACAGCGTGACCCTGGAGTTCCTCGACGGTTTCGATGAATCCATTTTAGGTCAGCCGTACAAGGAAGGCATGCCTTACTATTGCATCGTCTCATCTGAGCTGATGCAGGAAAAGGGCATCGCGTTGGGTGACACCGTTCGTGTTGCCGTTGACCGTGTGCGCACGGTCCCGGAATACGACAAACCCATCTTTTTCCATATGGATCTGCAAGTGGTGGGCAGCTACGATAAGCAGGGAGTTGAAGATGTCATTTACATGCCGCTCTCGCTGTACCTCGAGACCAACCTGATCTGGCAGGACGGGATTGCCGGCGGACCCCCCTCCACTGAACCCTTTGATGAACGGCAAACTTACCGCTTCCAGAACACTTCATTGCACAGCGCCTCTTTCAGTGTGCCGGATTCGCGCACGCTGAGCGCGTTCAAGGATTTCCTCGCGGAGCAAGGCTACTCGCAGGTGCACAAAGTGAGCAGTGTGCGTGAGTTCATCGTGCTCAAGGACGCGTCCTTCAATAACGCGGTCGCCGGCTTCAAGCAGCAGATCCGCTACATCAACATCCTCTACCCGTGCCTGTACGTGCTGGCGGGCATCATCGCCCTGGTCGTCTCCTACCTGCTGGTGGTCAGCCGCAAGGCGGAGTTCGCCACGATGCGCGGGCTGGGTGCCACGCGAGCGCGCTCGTTCTTCAGCTTCTTCTTTGAGCAGGCAATACTGGTTCTTGCCGGAACGGGTGTGGGGCTGGCAGCGTGGCGGCTGATGTGGGGCGCGCCGGGCAGGCTGCATTTGTGGCTGGTGGCGGGGTTCCTCGCCTGCTATTTCATCGGCAGCGCCGTTTCCATCTGGATCATGAACCGCGTCAGCGTGCTGGCGATCCTGTCGGACAGGGAGTAAGGAGAACACATGAGCATCATCGAGCTGAAGGACGTCTCGTACAACTACAACAGCCAATTCCAGCGCGTGGACGCGCTCAAGCACGTCACCTGCAGCTTCGAAGAGGGCAAAGTGTACGCCATCGTCGGCAAATCGGGCAGCGGCAAGAGCACCCTGCTCTCGCTGCTCGCCGGGCTGGACCTGCCGTCAGCCGGTGAAGTGCTGTACGAGGGAAAGCCCACCTCAACGATGGACCTGGCGAAATACCGCCGCGAATGCGCCGCGATGATCTACCAGAACTTCCGCCTCTTCCCACTGCTGACCGTTTCGGAGAACATCACCTACCCGATGGAGCTGCGCGGATTCACGGGGCAGAAGGCGCGCGATCGGGCGCGTGAACTCGCCGCGCGCGTGGCGCTGCCTGAATCGGTGCTCGACCGCTTCCCATCGATGCTTTCAGGGGGTGAGCAGCAGCGCGTGGGCATCGCGCGCGCCATGTCAATGGACACCCGCCTCATCCTGGCAGACGAACCCACCGGCAACCTGGATGACGAGAACGGGCGCAATATTATTGATATCCTGATCAGCCTGGCGCACGACGACGGCTACTGCGTGGTCATCGCCACGCACGACCTGGGTGTGCTGCCGGACATGGACGTGGTGTACCAGATGAAGAGCGGGGAGTTGCGGGTGCGGGAGGGGTAGAATTGCCAGGGAGTAGTGATTTATGAGTAGTAATCAGCATTCATGCCTGCAAACAGCCATAAAGTTCACGCGCTGAACGCATTTACACTTTTAAACGCCTGCCAATTTGACGCGATTATTCATTCTTGATATAGTTGCTTAATCACAGCAAAGATTGGGGAATTAATGAAAAAGATCTCAACATCATACAAATTCATAGCAGGATCATTCATGGCGTTGGCCATCCTCCTCTGGTTGATACCGTCGGGAATGAGTCGGGCACAGTCCTTTGTGGAGCAGAACCCGGATAACAACTTAGAAGTTTCGGCTACTGGCTATACCAGGATCGTCTCCGTCTCCAGCAATGGCAATCAAGGGAATTCTAATAGTAATTCGCCGGCAATCAGCGCGAACGGAAAGTTGGTGGCATTTAGTTCAGGAGCCTCCAACCTGGTTACTAATGATACAAATAGTAAGGAAGATATTTTTCTTCGAAACCTTGGGTCGGGCAAAACCACTATTATTTCCACATCTAGTACGGGGGTTAAAGGGAATGGTTTGAGTTGGTATCCATCGATCAGCGCTGATGGAAGGTTTATAGCCTTTGAATCATTCGCCTCCAATCTTGTGGGTAATGATACAAACTCTACCTGGGATGTATTCGTAAAAGACACTTCAACCGGGAAGACAAGCATCGTTTCCGTCTCCAGTACGGGTGTGAGAGGTAATTCGTTTAGCGGGTGGGCATCTATCAGCGCTGACGGACGATTTGTTGCATTTTATTCATCTGCTTCCAACCTGGTAAACGGTGACACCAATGGATACGAAGATGTTTTCGTTCACGATCGTCAAACCAAGACGACAACCCGTGTTTCGGTTTCCAGCCAGGGGGAACAAGGGAATAAAGATAGTTCCATGCCGTCTATCAGTGCGGACGGACGGTTTGTGGCGTTTCACTCAAAGGCTTTTAATCTAGTCGATGGGGATACCAATGGTACATCTGATATCTTCATTCACGACCGCGAGACAGGTGAGACCACGCGAGTTTCCGTTTCCAGTTTGGGTGGAGAGGGAGACTCTAATAGCTATTATCCTTCAATCAACGCAGATGGACAGATTGTTGCATTTTATTCTGGGGCTTCCAACCTGGTGATGGATGATACAAACGAATATGAAGATGTTTTTATTCACGATCGCCTGACAGGGGAAACCACCCTGGTCTCTAAGTCCAGCGAAGGGGAACAAGGGAATTATCATAGTAATTTACCATCCATCAGCGCAGATGGAAATATGGTGGCTTTTGAGTCATCTGCATCCAATCTGGTTAGTGTAGATACCAATGACACAAATGATATATTCATTCACAATCGCCAGACTGGTGAGACGACCCGGGTTTCCGTTTCTAGTTTGGGAGTAGAAGGAAATAATTATAGTGGAGTGAAATCCATCAGCGCAGATGGTAATTTGGTAGTGTTTGGATCAGCGGCATCCAATCTAATCGACGGGGATTGGAATAATTATGGAGATGTGTTTCTTCGCCTGATCGAGGTCCATTCCATTTCGGGAACCATTATGCGCGAAGACCTTACTGGCTGGGGTGGTGTCACCATCTCCTTATTAGATGGGAATGGTGAAACCGTAAGCAGTGTAATCAATGAACTCGATGGCACTTATACAATACCCGATACTGCACCTGGAACCTATATGGTCAAACCGGAGAGATCCGGCTATACATTCACCCCCTCATCAAGGTCAGTGTCAGTACCACCTGATGCAACAGGCATGGACTTTATCGCTGTCCCAATAGGTCATTCACCCGCGAACGAAGAAAAGCTCACCTCCAGCAAGGTCACTTTCTCCTGGGATGCCTTCCCGAATGCTATCGGTTACAAACTCCAGCTATCCACAAACTTGGAATTTACCGCCTTGGTGCTGAACATCAAGGTTACCGAACCAACCTTTTTCTATGATTCCTTCCTGAAGTACAACCAGGAATATTACTGGTGGGTAAAACCCATTTACGAAGACCATGTAGATCTCTGGCAAGGCCCCTGGTATTTTACCTCCATGGATCCATTGGTGAAACCCGTGCTTACCTACCCGGCTCACAAGCAGATAATGGATAGCTCTGATGTGACATTGGCATGGGAACCGATTGAGAATGCAACGCAGTACAAGGTGGTGATCGCGAAGGACGCGCTGTTCCAGAACATAGTGACCTCGATTAAAGCCAATGAAACAACCGCCACGTTCAATCTACCCGACGGTAAGTATTTCTGGCGGGTGCGCGCGCTCGACCCATATGGCGCCAAGAGCCCCTGGTCAGATTACAGGATTGTGAAAGTAGACGCAGAGTAACCGATTATTGGGTTTCGCTCAAATGAAAACCGGGACCATCCGATGGATCGATCCCGGTCAATTATAAATTTATTCGTCTTATTTCATTCACTCGCTCTCCAGCCACTCCCTCACACGCGCAGAGATCTGGTCGCGCACCTGGCGGAATTTGGCCAGCGTTTCTTCCTCGGTGCCTGCGAATTTGGCGGGGTCTTCAAACGCCCAGTGCAGGCGCTGCCGCGCCCGCCCCAGGTAGGCCGGGCAGGACTCATTAGCCTCCCCGCACACCGTGACGACCGTGTCGAAGTCGACCACCCCGCGGTACACCTCCACGTTTTTCGAGTACTGGCCGGCGAGGTCAAGCCCCAACTCAGCCATGGCGCGGTAGGTCCACGGGTTGATCACGGAAGGCTGCGTGCCAGCGCTGAACACTTCAAAACGATCGCCGCCGTACGCGCGTAAAAACGCTTCAGCCATCTGACTGCGGCAGGAGTTGCCGGTGCATAAGAATAAGACTTTGTCTTTTTTCATTTTAGTTTTTTTCCGGGAATCAGCACTTACCATTCCCGATTTTCCATTCTCCACTCTCTCAGTTAACCGGTACCGCCACCAGGATAAGGCGGTGGGTGTAGGATTCCAGCGGCCAGCAGGTGACCACGGTCAGGCGCACATCATCACTGCGCCCCAGCCAGCGCGCATTCTCCAGGCGGGTGGCAGCGTCCATGAAGGTCTCTGGCAGGATCATGCGGTTGGTCACCACGTACTCGAACGAGCGCTCACCGGCGTGGACCAGGATGGTATCGCCCTCCTTTACGTTCACCAGGTCGGCGAATACTTCGCCATCGATGTTGTGGTGCCCGTTGATCACCGTGTTGCCCGCCTCACCCGGCAGCGCGGAATCGGGGTGCCAGCCGGCGGCAAAAAAGGACGGCGCCAGCCACTGTCCGAAAGTGGCACCCTCGACCTCGGTGTAGCGGTGATCAGCGGCGATCACCGGGGCATCGAGTTTGATCGCGGGAATCTCGATGCGGTCTGGCACAGGCGGGTTATCGAGGTTTGTGTCGGTTGAACGCAGGTAAGCGGTGGTGACGTCCAGGTAAGTGGGGAGGACCGGCAACTGCTGCGATTCCATCGCCTCGAGGCGTTGGGGAATTTCCTCCACTTTGAGCGCGATCGCGGGGTTGGGCGGATGGTTGACCACGCTGGTCAGCACCTCACGCGGCACGGCTTGAGGCGGTTCCAACGGTATAGCAGCACCGCTGTCCGCGGAGGAGAAATATCCGGGGATCGACACCGCCAGCAGGATCAACCCGAGGGCGATGTAGAGGATGCCGTTGTGTGCTTTGTGTGGTGTTTTCATCGACTGTATTTTGAAAACCCGGGCGTGCTTTTGGTTTCACGCCCGGGTATCGATCAACTATCTATTGCTTGCGCGATATGCCGTAGAAGACGAGACCGAG
>CAYWVP010000097.1:0-6590 GCA_964461605.1 uncultured Anaerolinea sp. | reverse complement strand
GGGTTTGTGTATGACAATACCGGACACATCATTACGAACTACCATGTGGTGGAAGGTGCTGAGGTATTGGAGGTTGCATTTGCCAGCGGGTTGAAGGTGTACGCTACGCTGGTCGCGACGGATATTGATTCAGACATCGCCGTGATCAAGGTGGATGTGCCGCAGGAAGAACTGGTACCGGTGCCCCTTGGCGACTCAGATACTTTGAAAGTTGGCCAGATGGTGGTGGCGATCGGCAATCCGTACCGGCTGACCAGCACGATGACACTGGGAATTGTCAGCGCGAAGGGACGCATCCTTGATTCCTTGCGCACAACCGAAGACATGACCTCCTACACGGCTGGTGATCTGATCCAGACCGACGCGGCGATCAACCCCGGCAATTCGGGCGGTCCGTTGTTGAACCTGGCGGGTGAGGTGATCGGCATCAACCGCGCCATCCGCACCTCGGGGACAACCATCGAGGGAGAGGCAGTGAACAGCGGCATCGGGTACGCCATCTCGATCAACATCGTCAAACGCGTGGTTCCTTTCCTGATCAGCGAGGGCAAGTATGATTACCCGTTGATGGGGATCTCCAGTTCCTCGACCGATCTGACGCTCAGCCAATGGGAACTGATCAACGATACCGTTACATCCGGCGTGTACGTGATGAGCGTCACTCCGGGCGGACCTGCTGAACAGGCGGGTTTGATCGGCGGCACCCAGGCTACCGAGCTGCAGGGCTTTTACTCAGGCGGCGATATCATTGTTGCCGTGGATGGTATTCCGGTAAAGGTGTACGGCGACCTGATCAGCTATATTTTCAAGAATAAATCACCGGGTGATGTGATCACCATGACCATCTTACGCAATGGACAGCAAAAGGAGGTAAACCTGACGCTTGGTTCGCGCTAGCAGTTACTGCTAAAACCATAACAATTTAAGAGGAGGTTTCAATGTTCACAGAGTCAAGTCTGCGAAAGATCAAGGATTTTTCCACCGGTGACCCCATCGTTAGCCTGTATTTGAACACCGAGCCCAGCCGGGGGAACGCAGAAACCCATCGTTTACGACTTCGCAACATGATCAAGGACATTTCCCTCAAGCAGGATGCTGAAACGATCGAAAAATACTTCACTTATTCCTATGATTGGGCCGGCAGGTCGGTGGCAGTATTCTCGTGCGCACCCGCCGGCTTTTTTCATGCGATCCCGTTGGCTGTACCGCTAAAGGATTTCATCCAGATCGGGTCGAAGGCTGCTGTTGATCCCCTGGAAGATCTACTGGAGGAATACAGCCACATGGGTGTGATCCTGGTGGATAAGCAGGGTGCCCGGCTTTTTCATTTCCACCTGGGTGAACTGGTGGAGCAGGAGGGTTACCTGGGAGACCTGGTGAAACAGGTCAAAGATGGCGGGGCTTCATCTGCGCACGGTCTGCGCGGAGGATCGCTGGCCGGCGGGCGAACCGTGAGAGAGACGATCGACCGCAACCAGCGGGAGATCGTTGAAATGGCTGTGAAATTCCTGGAACACAAACGGGTGAGACGGATACTCATCGGCGGCACAGATGAGAACGTCTCGCACTTCCGCAATTTCCTGCCGAAGTCAATGCAGAGCCTGGTAGTGGGTACTTTTGCCATGGCAATGACCGCCAACACCGCAGAAGTGATGCAAAAAGTACTGCACACGGTGCAGGGAGGGTAACCTGAAGTAACGAAAAAAATACGCGGCGCTCAGACGAGCGCCGCGTTTTACATCATCACATAGGGGATCAGGGCAGGTTGCCAATGAACAGCAGCAGGTTGGAGTAGAGTGAATCCAGCGCGGAGCGGGATTTTTCTATGCCTGAAGGGGTCAAATTGCTGGAGGCTTCATTGAGTTTTTCTGCAAAACCGGAAAGCACATCAGCGGTCACATCGGTGGTCTTCAACTCATCCAGGTCAGCCTTGGCAAAATTGATCGCCTGCCTGGCAGTGGCAGTATCCTGTTTTTCAATCGCAATCCTGGCGGAACTGACATCGACCAGGAATTTGTAAGCGAGGTTGGACAAGTTGACCCTGGCGAGTTCGGCATCCTTATCGACGACAATCGTATTGGTTGCTTCCAGTTCGGCTTTGGTGAGGTCAAGCTCGGCTTGCGCTTCGCCGTACTGTTTGATCGCCTGGTTGTAATCGTTGGTCAGGTCAATGATCTTGTTGGCGTCCGCTTCCGCTGCAGCGGTAGCCGAGGCAGACAGTTCAGCTGCGGCGGCTGCGGCAGCCTGTTTTTGCGGCTGGTAAAGGGCGAAGTAGATCGTGGCCAACCCGCCCAGGTAGAAGAGAGCGGCAACGATCACCCAGGGCAGGACTTTTGACCAGAATTTTTTCCTGGGGTGAGGTTCGCCAACCAGCTGCCGGGGGGCAGTACCCAGAGAAGCTGCCGCGGGCAAGCCTGCGACTTCTTCAACAACGGGTTCGGTGACTTCTGCAGCGGGAATTTCCACGCCTGTGGTCTCGAACGTACTTTGATCTGTGCCTGCTACGCCCGCGTCCGCGGGGATTTCGGCTTCGATTGGTTGGGATAAATCTGCCTCAGCAACAGGTTCAGCGGGTATTGAGTTTTGCTGCGGGATGTTTTCTTCTTCGGGGTCCATATCCTATTCCTTTCCCATTCGGTTTACTTTCCTGCTATTAGTATAACCTGCCTCAGCTCGATGTTCAATATCAGCCCTGCTCGATAGACGACAAGGCGTGCGGTGCAGCCAGGAATCGTATCTGGTTTATAATGCGATATATGGATTCCACCACACCGGAAAACCTGGAGAATCGCCGCATCGCAAGGGATGCGGGCACGGTCATGCTGGCCATCATTCTCGGTCAGGTATTCAGCCTGCTTTCATCGATGCTGATCACCTGGGCATTCGGCACGGGAATCTCAAACGAGGCATTCAATGCCTCCAACCGCCTGCCGGATATCCTGTACCAGTTGATCGCCGGCGGGGCACTGGCATCCGCATTCATTCCCACCTTTACCACTCTCCTGACGCGGGGAGCGCGTGAAAAAGCCTGGCTTCTCGCGTCCGCCATCGCCAATATCATCACGATCATCTTCATCGTCCTTGGCGTGCTGATCGCCATCTTCGCCCCATGGGTGGTGCGCAATATCCTCGCGCCGGGTTTTACCGATCCGGTCAAGTTTGCCCTCACCGTTGACCTGGTGCGCATCCAGATGATCGCACCGGTCATCTTCGGAATCAGCGGGCTGGTGATGGGCATCCTCAATTCACACCGCAGCTTCCTGTGGCCGGCGCTGGCGCCGATGATGTACTCGATCGGCAAGATCCTCGGTGTGCTCTTCCTGGCTCCCTCAATGGGCGTCTACGGTCTGGCGGTTGGTGTGGTGGCCGGGGCGCTGATGCATGGATTGATCCAGTTGCCCGCGCTGATGCGCCTGCCCGCGCGGAAATACACGCCCACGTTGGGTTTACACCTGCCTGATGTGCGCGAGGTAGCGCGATTGATGGGACCGCGGGTGCTGGGGGTGGCTTTTGTGCAGCTGAATTTTCTGATCAACACCCGCCTGGCTTCAACGATGCCGCCCGGCAGCGTGACGGCCATTGCGGTGGGGTTTGCCCTGATGATGATCCCGGAGGCGGCGATTGCCCAGGCGATGGCCATTGCGGCACTGCCGGCTTTTTCCGCGCAGGTGGCAGCCGGGAAGCTGGAAGCGATGCGCCATTCTCTATCGGGATTGCTGCGCGGGTTGCTGCTGTTGGCGGTGCCGGCTTCATTGGGATTGATCCTGTTGCGCGAACCACTGGTAACGGTGATCTTTCAGCGCGGACAGTTCGACGTTGCATCCACCCGGCTGGTCGCTTGGGCGCTGCTGTGGTATGCCGCGGGGCTGGTGGGGCACTCCGTGGTGGAGATCGTCTCGCGGGCTTTTTACGCGCTGCACGATACCAAGACACCGGTGATCATCGGTGTGGCGGCGATGAGCTTGAACATCGGATTAAGCTTCCTGTTGAGTTCCATGTTTGTGCGCTGGGGCTGGCTTCCGCACGGCGCGCTGGCACTGGCAAACTCGATCGCCACTTTCCTGGAGATGGGCGTGCTGCTGTTCTTTATGCGCCGGCGCCTATCCGGTTTGGAGGGATTGCGTGTATTGAAAGGGCTGCTGCAGGCTCTGGTCGCCGGCGGGTTGATGGCGCTTGCCTTGTGGGGATGGATGCGCCTGACCGCTCAATGGACAATTTCCCGCGGGCTATCCATTTGGGTCATAGCGCTCGGCGGGATTGCTGTGGGAGGGCTGGTTTATGTTATCGCCCTGATCCTGCTGCGGGTACCGGAAGTAAAAATGGTGGTTGGCGCAGTAAATCAGCGGCTATTCAAACGGCCGAATTAATGAGGAGGCAATATGCAGAATAATTCCGGACATGATTTCATGGTGAAGACGCGCTACAAGAACATCAGCCCTTCACCGCAGAACAGCGGCCAGGTGCCTCAGCCCCCGCTGGAGCTGCCTGTTCCCGAGGGAGAAGCTCTCATTGCCCTGCCGCAACTGACCGAGGTTAATATGCCTGCGATGGACCTGCGTGCAGCGATCGAAGGACGCCGGACGGTTAGGGCATACAGCGACACACCGCTTTCATTGGAGGAGCTCGCTTACCTGCTGTGGGTTTCGCAGGGTGTGAAAAGGGTTTCCAGCCGCCCTTCCACGGCACGCACGGTACCTTCGGCGGGCGCACGACATGCGTTCGAAACCTACCTGCTGGTCAACCGGGTGACAGGGCTGGAAAGCGGGTTGTACCGTTACGCTGCCATTGAAAACGGCTTGCTGCGGTTGGATGCCCCGGCAGATATTGCCGAAAGGATCGCGCACGCCTGCCTGGATCAAGCCCAGATCACTAACAGCGCGGCAACCTTTGTGTGGGCGGCGGTGGTGGAGCGCATGTACTGGCGCTACGTGGAACGCGGCTACCGCTACCTGCATCTGGACGCCGGTCACGTGTGCCAGAACCTGGCGCTGGGGGCTGAACAGACCGGTTGCGGGATCTGCCCCATCGCGGCATTTGATGATGAACAACTCAACGCCACGTTGGGCTTGGACGGCGAGGAACTGTTCGTGGTCTACCTGGCGAGCCTGGGGAAGAAGAAGGTAAAGGAGTAATTACGCGATACTGATCCGGTGACCGCAGAAGGTTTTTTAAGTACCGGGTCAAGGAAAGAACATTTCCGGAAGAAATAAATCAAATGATATTGTAAAAGAGACTCCCGGGACTTGCTTTCCCGGGAGTTGAATTTTCAGATATTACCTGGCCAGGATGCCGGCCATTTCGATGTAATCTTTTGAAAGAACCTTGCGGTTGCTGATCACCTCATCAATGGGGACGGGTGTGATCTCGCGTCCGTTGAGCGCGGTCATCACGTTACTTTTGCCTTCCAGAAGGAAACGAACAGCACTGAACCCGAAGCGGGTGGCGATCAGGCGGTCAAAGGCGGAGGGTTTACCGCCGCGCTGCACATGCCCCAGGATGGTAACACGCGTGGTAAAGCCGATATCCATGGCGTCGATCATCACGCCCAGCTCGGCGGTGTGCGGTTCATAGCCTTCCGCCACAACAACGATGGCATGGGTCTTACCGCGGCGGTAGGCTTCATCGATCGCTTTGGCCACTTCCTTTGGCGGGGTTTTCTTTTCCGGAATCAGCACCAGCTCAGCGCCGGTGATGATGCCTGCCTGCACCGCCAGGTAGCCTGATTCGCGCCCCATGGTTTCCACCAGGAATGCCCGGTTGTGAGAGGAGGCGGTGTCGCGCAGTTTATCAATGGCATCAACGATGGTGTTCAAAGCCGTATCAACACCGATGCACATATCGGTGCCGTAAATGTCGTTATCGATGCTGGCGGGCACACCGATCACCGGGATGCCCTGTTGAGCCAGTTTTTGCGCACCGGCGAGTGATCCATCACCACCCGCTACAATCAGCGCGTCCATTTCCGCGTTATTGATACTGCGAATGGCATCACGCTGACCGGAGGGCTCGCGGAATTCCTTGCTGCGCGCGGTTTGCAGGATGGTGCCGCCGCGCTGCAGGATGCCGCCAACTTCACGCACACCCAGCTCGCGGAATTTGCCGTGGATGAGGCCTTCGTAGCCGCCTTCCACCCCGAGCACCTGGATATCATACGCACTGGCCGTACGGACGACGGCGCGGATGAAAGGGTTCATCCCCGGGGCGTCACCACCGGAAGTCATTACTCCGATCTTGCGGAGTTTTTTGGTTTCTTCGACCATACAACACCTGTATTAGTTCTAGATATTTTCGACGTGGATGTTATCCCTGCCGACCAGTTCACTCAATTGACCGATCAGTTCGGTATTAACATTGGTCGAATCGTTCGGAAAGTCGAGCAGGTGCCGGTAACCGTGTTCGAACACCAGGAAGCAGAAACGGTCCCGTCCGGGGAAGGAGTTCAGCAGTCCGTGCACCCGGCGGATACGCCGCATATCACGATCCTTCTCGCCGCTCGATTTGATCGTTACGGTGACCAATTTTACTTCGTTTTGGTCGCTCATACGGAACAGGGGCGGCAGCGGTGCCATGATGACCGGCGGTTGCACAAA
>CAYWVP010000096.1:0-6614 GCA_964461605.1 uncultured Anaerolinea sp. | reverse complement strand
TAAATGACAAGTACCTGGTATCGGGCTGGAAAGCGATTTTTGTTCCATGCGTAGTTCACTGATCCGTATGGTTCGCCGGGTGCTGCTTCCGCCTGAAAGCCCGCAAGAGCTTTTCCTGCGCACGCTCTACCACCGCCTTAACGCCAGCCCATTTATGGTCAGGCGTCAGATCAGCCGTGCTCAAGCCTCCTATCAAGCCTGGCGTCGCGAGCAGGACGCAAGGCAGCCTCTCTCAGTGGAAAGACCCGAAACATTGCCCGCAGTGACCTTTTTGCTTTCCATTACTGCGGGCGAGGAACGGTCTGCCATTGTCACCATTGATTCACTCATCGCGCTTCGCAGTGACGGTTGGCAGGTTCTACCGGTGGTGACCGCCGGGGTTGATATGGCGGCGTATCAAGATAGAGCAAAGGTTGAAGGTCACCTGCGCCAGCCCATTGAGTTGGGCGACCTCACGCTCAATACATTACAAGAACTGGGGGCTGATTTTGTGGTGTTTTGCCGCGCCGGGGATGTTTTTCATCCTGCCCTGTTAGATCATTTTTATACGGCTCTCACCGCCGCCCCCGGTTCAGCTGTGTATTACACGGATTGTGAACACGCGCAGGCAGGTTCACCTTCATTCAAGCCGTTCTTCAAGCCGGCTGCCAACTCACCCGAGTTGATGCTTTCCTTCAACTATTTGTCTCGCGGCTTTGTACGAAAGACATCCCTTGTTGGATTACGCACTGACCCTTGTGAGTTTTCAGACCTGATGGCTATGGAGTATGCCCTGTTTCTAGGCTTGCTCTCTCAATCAGCTCTAATGCAGCATATCCCCGCAGTTCTGGTCAGGTTGTCGTCCCTGCCACCCTTGGGAAAAGACCAGCGCGCGGAGATTATCACGGCACGTTACCGGGATCTCGGAATGAAATCGGTCAGTGTCGTGCGCAGCGGCGAGTCCCACCGGGTCAATTGGGATTTTGGCAATCCCCCGGTCTCGCTCATCATCCTCAACCAGAATCACGCTGACTGGCTCAGGAATTTGATCAATTCGATCTTCACACTCACCGATTACCGCAATTATTCGATCATCGTGGTGGACAACCAGAGCACCCAGGCGGATGTGCTCGCATATTACAGTGAGCTGGCAGCCAATGACAGGGTGCAGGTGGTGCATTATGATCGCCCGTTCAATTATTCTGAGGCGATCAACATCGGCGTGGCGCACTCCAGCGCGGAAGTGGTGGTGCTGCTCAACAACGACATGCAGGTCACTGAATCCGGATGGCTGCGTGAACTGGTGCAGTGGACGCTGCATCCGCAGATCGGAGTGGTGGGGGGAAAGCTGCTGCATCGTGACCGTTCCATCCAGCACGCCGGTATCATATTGGGGATGAACGGCTTTATCGGGCACCTATACCTCAATGCTCCTGAACATTATCACGGCCTGGCTGGATCAGCAGATTGGTACCGCAACTTTTATGCGCTCACCGGTGCCTGTCAGGCGATCCGCCGTGACCTGTTCCACCAGGTGGGGGGGTATGATGAGCGTTTTCGCCTGGCTTTTGGCGACATCGATTTTTGTTTGCGCGTAGTCAAAGCAGGTTTCCGCAACCTGTACAATCCCTATGCCGTGCTGACCCATTTCGAAGGCGGGTCGCGCGGATTCGAGACACCGGTGAAGGATATATTGCTGGGTTACGATGAACTGCTGCCCTGGCTGGAAAAGGATGACCCATATTTCTCGCCCAATCTCACCTATGAAACTATACCAGCCTGCGCTGCGGGTGGGGGCGGGGTGGATGCGCGGTTGGCAAACATACAACTCCGCAAGCAAGCGCTGCTCGCCGGCAATACTGACTCGCCGGACGCTGCGTAATTCCCGGTCTGGCAAGTAGCAAAATAAATACATCCTGCTTGAACAAAGCAGGATGTTAATTAACTTCACCAATCGCCAGAATAATCGCCGGCAGCTCTTCCCGGTTGTCAATCGATCAGAATGGTTTTAATTCTGTTTCGCGATCTTTTCTTCAATGCTCGCCATCAATTCGCCCACGTTGGCGAAGTTCTGGATCTCGCTTTGATCGAATTCGATTCCGAATTCCAGTTCGATCGCGATCATCAGGTTGATGTGTGAGAGGGAATCCCACTCATCAACATCGTCTGCGGTTAGCTCCGGATTGATCTCGATGGAATCATTGTCAAATACAGTTGCGAAAACCTTGCTTAATCTTTCTTCAATATTCATTTCTACTCCATGGTGGATGTGTCGCCGGGATCTTTCCCCTCGTAGATTGCCTTCAACACTCTCCGTAATATTTTACCACTCTGGTTCTTGGGAACACTGTCAATGACGTGGAACTCGGCCGGAATGGCTGTGGTGGATACCTTATTACTTACGTAGATGCGGCATTTAAGTTCCAATTCCTTGGTCCAGGGCTGGTCGTTGCGCAGTTTGACGAAGGCGATGATGCGTTTGTGCAGGATCGGGTCATCTGCACCGATCACGGCCACATCAACGATCTCTTCGATCTCCAGCAGCGCGCTTTCCACCTCAAAAGGACCCACCAGGTGGCCGGCGGTGTTGATCACATCATCCGCCCGGCTGACATACCAGAAGTAGCCCTCCTCATCCCGCCATGCCAGGTCACCGGTGGTGTAAATGTCGCCATTGAACTTTTCGGCGTAAGCCGCATCGTTCCTGAAGTAATTCCGGAACATCGAACCCCAACCCTTGCGCAGGCATAAAAGTCCCTGTTTGCCATCGGGTTGTATGCGCATGTCATCATCGCAAATGAAAGCCTCTACCCCGGCGCGCGGCTTCCCCATTGACCCAGGTTTCACCGTCATGGGCGGATGGTTACCGATCATCATTGATCCGGTTTCCGACTGCCACCAGGTATCGTAGATCTCTACTTTGAACACCTTTCTGCCCCAGTGGTAGATCTCCGGGTTCAGCGGCTCACCAACGCTGTACATCCTTTTGAGCGAGGAAAAATCGTGCTGACTGAACTTGTTTTCGTCCTCCTGCATCAGCATGCGCAGCGCGGTGGGAGCGGTGTACCAGACATTGACCTTGAGGGTCTCCAACATCTTAAGCCAATTATCCGCGTTGTATGTCCCGCTGTATTGCACCTGCCGTGCACCGGTGCCGAACGGGGCGAGGACGCCGTAAACGATACCCGTGATCCATGCCGGGTCAGCGGTGCACCAGTACAGATCTTCGCCTTCGAGTTGCATTATGTCCCGGAAGGACTGACGCATGTCTCCCAACGCGCCGTGCACATGCAGTGCGCCTTTGGGTTTGCCGGTTGAGCCGGAAGTGTATTGCAGGAATGCCGGTGTTTCAGCATCGACCATGTGGGGATAATCAAAAACCGCTTCAGTTTCAGCCATGAGCTTTTTCAGGCTCAACACCGTGTCACTTTGATGATCTTCGTGATCAATGGTCAGGATCTTTTGCAGCGCAGGCAGTTTGTCCTTGATCGCCAGGATCTTGCGCAGCAGGCTTTTCCGCGTGATCACAACCTTTGCGTTGCTGTTGGATAGTCGGTCCAGCAGCCCTTCTTCGCCCAGCGTTCCGAACAGGATACAGGAGATTCCCAGTGCTTTCTGGATGCCGAAGAATGCACTGATCAGCATCGGGCTGCGCGGAATGAAAATACTCACCGTATCGCCCTGGTCGACTCCGAGCTGCCTGAGGATGGCTGCAACCCGGCTCGCTTCACGGTCAAAGTATTCAAATGAATAACTTGATTCAGAAAGGTCCGTATCCACCCAGTGAAGCGCTTCACGTTTGCCTTCGCCGTTTTCAACGAAGCGTGACACACAGGCATAAGCGATATTTTCCACTTTCATGGTCTTTCCTCCGTTATGGATTGATCGTCCAGCGCCAATTGTGCATGACCACTGAGGGTCCGCCCAGTACGAGGATATCATCCACATCATGGGTTGAAAGGAATTCCGATAACGAGAAATAATAATCCGGATAATGCCGGATATCCACCGCGTAGGTGTGATGGTAATGCGAAGCCAGTAAAGGTTCAATGGCGTTCGTAAACGAATCCCCGATGATCAACAGGTTGCGGTCGGTTCCATTCTCAGACACATATTCCAGGTAATCCACATCCTTGCCATTGTATTCAATGTAGTGATCGGCGAAGGGCTCGCGCGAGTAATCACCTGCGAGGTATTCATCCTTGTGGTTGTAATCGAGCTCTTTGCCTTCAATATCGTAGACCTTGTAGGGCGGGAGGTTTAACAAAGGTACCTCAAAAACATCACCTGGCTTGATCTTGTAGAATACTGTCCTTGCCCATCTACCGTGAAACTCAATATCCTGAAAAGTGTAGATCGTATCATGCGTCTGCATCTGGGTGATATCCGGATAATTCTCAGCCAGCATGTTGTAGATCTTTTCGTATCCCAGCAGCATGCCCCGCACGTTCCAATGATGATCAGTGCGGTAGAAGTACTTAAGCTGGTCTTCGTAACTGTTCAAGAGAAGTGATTCCACCCGTAGATCCTCGGGTTTATTCTCCATGAAATACGGAAAACTGCGACCCGCATCCGCGCTGCGGAAGTACTGATTCAACGGGTTATACGCGGAATCTTCGATCACTTCAATATAAAATGCGTAGAAGTTTTGATTCTGGTGCAGTTTGATGCTCGTGTCGTAATAATCGATCTTTGCATTAATGTCCGCGCGTTGTTCTTTTCTGAAAACCTCGGGTTCCGGAAAGAGAAGGGAGTTCTCACGGTCCTCGTAGACCATATTGCGGTTGTCCGCCGGGATCGCCTCATCGTCCGTGAATAAGTAGGCTGTCCTGATGCTCTGCCGGGTCAGGTTCTTGGATAGCTGGATTCCCTGCGATCTCAATGGAAATTGCTCGTTTACAGCCCGTTGAAAACGGTTTTGATATTTTAGATCCCGAAACTGGTTGAAGAAGAGCTGGCCTGCTTCCTCCAGTTTGCCCTGGAACGCACGTGTCATCGCTATGCGGAAGTCGGTAAAACTAAATGAGGGAAACACCGTTAATACCCGGTATTCCATCAACGATCTTTGTGGTTCGATCTTCCCCCGCGCCACCCAGAAGGCAGGTACTGCCAGGATCATGGCAAAGAATAGGATCAGTGTGCGGTTGAAGAAGTTGCTTTTATTCATTAACACTCACTTAGAATTGCGCGTAAATGAACGCGCTGTACCCATTGGCAAGGATGGAAGCGATGGACAGAACGAACAGGACCAGGTAAACGACATCCAGGATGATCCTGGCTGCACCGCCTTTTGCGTTTACCTTGTTCTCAAGCCGGTTGGCAAAAGGCAGGCTGAAGAATATACCCATGATCAGGATCGGCAGGAATTGCAGCACGTTGAAATGCCGCATGGACAGGTGAGTTGCCCATCCGTTGAATCCGACCAGGGATTTCAGGAAGGGTCCCCATAATTGAATATCGGTGATGCGGAAGAACACCCAGCCCAACATCACCAGCAGGAAAGAATAGAGATGTTGCAACGGCAGCGGCAGTTTCTTGAGCAATTTTCCCCATTTGCCTGATTCGATCGCCATGATCAGGCCAAAATAAGTACCCCAGATGATGAAATTCCAGTCCGCGCCGTGCCACAGGCCGGTCAACAGGAAAACGATCACCAGGTTGGATTGCTGGCGCAGGAATTTTTCCCTTTTGCGGGCAAATTCGAGCGGGATGAACAGGTAGGTACGGAACCAGCTGGTCAGGCTCATGTGCCAGCGCCGCCAGAAATCGCTCACGCTGCGGCTGATGTAAGGGAAGTTGAAATTTTCCGGCAGCTTGAATCCGAGCATCTTGCCCAGTCCGATCGCCATATCGGTGTAGCCGGAAAAATCCAGGTAGATCTGCAGCGCGTAACCGATCAGCGCGAACCAGGCCACTCCCATGCCCAGGTTGCCCACGTTGGAGACGAAGATCTTGTCGATCGCCAGTCCCAGCTGATCCGCCAGCAGGATCTTCTTGGCCAGTCCGCCTATGAAACGCCTGGCACCTTCCATTAAATCATCCATCGTCGGGCGGGGATTGATCAGACCGTTTTTTACTTGCCCGAAGCGGGTGATCGGTCCCTGCAGCAGCTTGGGGAACATGGCGAAATAAGCGCCAAAGCGCAGCAGGTTCTTTTCCGCTTTTTCCGCGGAGTTATATAGATCAAGGATGTAAGAAATACCGGTAAAGGTGAAGAACGATACGCCCAGCGGCAGTGCTTTGCTTGTGTAATCGATGGGGGTATTGAACCAGTCGGCTATGTTTTCCAGTATGAAGCCGGTGTATTTGTAGAAGACCAGCATCAGCAGGTTGACCACAACCGGGATCCACATGAAAGGCCGCGCAGCCGAT
This sequence comes from uncultured Anaerolinea sp., assembly GCA_964461605.1. Lineage (GTDB taxonomy): Bacteria > Chloroflexota > Anaerolineae > Anaerolineales > Anaerolineaceae > UBA6107. The sequence goes on along the minus strand of CAYWVP010000096.1, from coordinate 263 downwards.
CGCCCCTTCGCTTCCAGCTGCCGGGTTATCAATCGCCCAAATATGTAATTGAAGAGCAGTGAGAACAGAATTACCGGCAGGTTCCCGGGGTCAGCCCAGCCGAAGAATACCAGTGAACCAACGACCAGCAGCGCATTACGCCAGCCGCTTTTGGGCAGCACATAATAAAGCAGCAGGAATACCGGTAAAAAGACGAAAATGAAATGCAGGCTCGAAAGAGGCATCGTTATCTCAAGTCATCCATATTTTTAGAGTATACCCGA
>CAYWVP010000095.1:0-6702 GCA_964461605.1 uncultured Anaerolinea sp. | reverse complement strand
ATGTGATCGGCACCGAAGTACCCGTACCTGGCGGAACCACCGAGCATGAAGACAGTGTTCAGGTATCCAGGATCGAGGATGTTTTCCGGACAATTGAAGTGACACGCGACGAATTTTATAAAGCCGGACTGCACGCTGCCTGGGAACGCGTTATTGCCGTGGTCGTCCAGCCCGGAGTGGAATTTGGTGACGATTTTGTGCTGCCGTACCAGCCCGAAAAAGCGACAGAATTATCCCGTTTCATTGAAGGTTATCCTTTGGTATACGAAGCGCACTCAACTGATTATCAAACCCGTCAAGCACTGTCGAATCTGGTGCGGGATCATTTTGCCATCCTGAAGGTAGGCCCAGGGCTGACTTTTGCTTTCCGCGAAGCCGTTTTCCTGCTGGCACGAGTAGAAAATGAGTTGAAAAGCACAGACACCCGCTCGATCATCGTTCAGGTTCTGGATGAGGTGATGGAAAAACAGCCCCAGTACTGGCGCAACTATTACCAGGGAAATGAGCAGGAAATCGCTCACAAACGGAAGTTCAGTTTTAGCGACAGGATTCGCTATTACTGGACTCAACCGGCTGTGCAAAGGGCATTTGACCAGTTGATGACGAACCTAAGCAGCCAGGCGTTATCCGTAGAATTGCTTGAAGAGTTGGCTCCAGAATTATTCGCTGAGGATTCTACTCAAGCGCAATTTACAGCGGAACAGGTTATTGCGGCAAAGATCCAGCTGGTATTGAGTGATTATGCAGAGGCGTGCAATCCTAAGTAGTCAATATTTAGTGATCGCGCTGTGGAAATCTTTTTTTACCAGCCAGGATGTTTATTCATCCCTGTTTAACCAGAAATATTACCTTCTTGCCAATTAACTCTGCAAGGGCAAGTGATCGAATTGTCCTGCAAAAATCCACAGCCAATTATGGTGTTACGAATTACCCGCCCAGGTAAGCTTCTTTCACACGCGGGTTGCCAAGCAACTCACTGCCGCTGCCGGACAGGTTGATCATCCCGGTTTCCAGCACATAGCCGCGGTCTGCTACCCGCAACGCCATAAATGCATTCTGCTCCACCAGCAAAACCGTTGTACCTGACCGGTTGATTTCGACCAGAACGCGGAAGATTTCACGGACAAGTACCGGTGCCAGCCCCATGGAAGGCTCATCTAAAAGTATGAGGTGGCTGCGACTCATCAAAGCCCGGCTGACAGCAAGCATCTGCTGCTCACCTCCTGAAAGCGTACCAGCCTGCTGGCTGATGCGCTCTTTAATGCGTGGAAAAATACCGAATACCCGCTCGTAATCACGCGCAATCTCCAACTTATCTTTGCGTTGCCAAGTTGCCAGTTTAAGATTTTCCAATACGGTAAGGTTACCAAAAATGCCGCGTCCTTCGGGCACCTGGGAAATGCCCATTCCCACAATTTTATCCGCCGAGATTCGGCTTAGATTCTGACCTTTATATGCAATGGAACCCTTATACGGAATGATCCCGGATATGGCACGCAGACTGGAGGATTTTCCTGCACCGTTAGCGCCAATCAAAGTGACAATCTCGCCTTCGTGAACATCAAACGAGATGCCCTTGACTGCCTGGATGTTGCCGTATGAAACAAACAGGTCTTTGACAGAGAGCAACACATCGTTCATTCTTCGACTCCTTGACCCAGGTAGGCTTCGAGCACTTTGGGGTTATTCTGGATCTCAAATGGCAGTCCTTCAGCGATTGTTGCGCCGAAATCCAATACTTTAAGCCGTTCACATATTCCCATCACCAGCCGCATCTGATGTTCAATAAGCAAAATCGTTAATTGGAACTCACTCCGGATCCAACGGATGAAATCCATCAGCTTATTGATCTCATTCGGGTTCATCCCCGCGGCAGGTTCATCCAACAGCAGCAAGGTTGGGTTGGTAGCCAGCGCGCGCGCAATCTCTAACCTGCGCTGTGAGCCATAAGGCAGATTCTTGGCATTTTCATCAGCGAAACGGTCCAGGTTGAAAACAGCCAGCAGGTCCATCGAGTGTTCGGTGATTCGCCGCTCTTCAGCTGAATAGCGACCGATGTGCAGCAATGCTTCCCAGGAAGCGTAATTGGTCTGTGAAAAATGGGCGATTCGTACATTATCCAACACACTTAGATCCTGCCAGAGGCGGATATTCTGGAAAGTGCGGGCGATTCCCATTTCGGTAACCTGATTGGAATTCTTACCAACTAATTCCCTGCCATTTAGAGTGATGCTGCCCTGGCTGGCTTTGTAAACACCTGTGATTAGATTAAAGATGGTCGTCTTGCCTGCCCCGTTTGGTCCAATCACGCCGACCAGTTCTCCCGGCTCCAGATCCAGGTTAAAATCGGAAACCGCACACAAACCGCCGAAATAATGTGTAACGCTCTTAGCTTGCAGGAGTGTCATCTTCCACCTTCTTCTTGTTCCGCCAGAGCTTGGTGGCGAACAGGTCGTAATAGGGGACAAACCAGCGGAATTCACGCAATCCCATAATGCCGCGTGGCCGGAAGATCATCAGCAGCACCAGTACCAGTGGCATCAAAACCATGCGCCATACTCCAAGCGGGCGCAGTACCTCCAGTAAAACAGTGTAAATCGTAGCCCCCAGGATGGAACCGCCAAGAGAACCGATACCGCCCAAATACACCATGATCAGAATATCTGTGGATTTGATGATGTCGAATACCTTGGGGCTGATGAACTGAAGCAGGTGGGCGAACAAAGCCCCGGCAACACCGGCAAAGAATGACGAGATCACGAAAGCCTGTAATTTTACCTGTCTGGTGTTGACGCTCATCAAATTGCTGGCAATCTCGTCTTCACGGATGGAAAGCACACCTCGTCCGAATTTCGAGTAGATAAAGTTTCGAATGATAAATAACGCCAACACGGTCCAGATGAAGACCCATGGCAATGTAGTCAATTTGTCAATTCCCGGTATGCCACGCGGTCCGCCAATCGCCTCAATGTTTTCGATGACCGATTTGACAATCATGAGAAATGCAAGGGTGACAATGGCCAGGTAATCACCACGGGTGCGGAAGGAAGGGAGAGCTACCAAAAGGCTGATCAGTCCAGCCCCTGCACCACCTGCCAACACAACCAGTGGAAATGTCCACGGGCCGAGCCAGGTGGGGATGACATACATGGTCAGCACTGCGGAGACATAAGCACCGACCGCCATAAACCCGGCATGCCCCACTGAGAACTCGCCCATGTAGCCATTGATCAGGTTCAGGCTTACCGTAAGGATGATGTTGATTCCCACAAACATGATGATTATTTGTATGTAGGGGTCAACGAGGTTAAATTGCGGGATAGCAATTGATAGTGCCAACCCGACGACGATGGCGATTGGAAGCGCCTTGCGATTGGAAGCAATTCTCTCCCATAACCTGCTCAGCTGTGCAAGGGTTTGCCTGGTTGGTTTTTTGTTCGTTCCTTGAGGAGTATCGTTAAATGATTTCATGGCTACACTTTTTGTGCGCGGGGTTTACCCAGAATGCCATATGGCCGGAATATAAGCAGCACCAGCAATAGGGCAAAAGCAATAAAATCCCGATACGAGGAAGAAATATAGGCTGCCACCATGATCTCCAAAATACCGAGGATGAACGCGCCAATCATAGCCCCGCGGATATTACCAATACCTCCCACTACGGCAGCAATAAAGGCTTTCCAACCGATCAAAATCCCCATGTATGGGTCAATGACCGGGAACGCCAGCGCGTACATCACACCCGCTGCTGCTCCCAGGCTGGTTCCGAGGGCGAAGGTGGCGGAGATAATCAAATTAACCGGGACGCCCATCAAGGGCACGATGGCCTTGTCCCACGAGATGGCACGCATCGCCATACCCACCTTGGTCCGTTGAACGATAAAATCAAGCATGAGCATCAGGACGATCGAAATTACAACGATGATGATCTGCAGCGAGGAAATGGAAACCCCGCCAACCGTCCAGGTCACATTTTTGATCAACGTAGGAACGCTCTGTGGATAGGGGCTGAAAACAAGGGTGAAGTTCTCTAAAAAGAGACCGACCCCCAGGGCAGTGATGATTGCGGAGACCCGTGGCGCTTTGCGTAGCGGTTTGTAAGCCACCCGCTCGATCAGGACTCCAAGCAAAGCCACCCCAATCATGGACACCAACAGAGTTGGAATAAAGGGAAGTTTTAAGAAAAAGGCCGCCAGAAAGCAGAAGAAGGCCCCCACCATAAACAAATCGCCGTGGGCAAAGTTGATCATGGTCAAAATGCCGTAGACCATGGTGTAGCCCAATGCGATCAGCGCGTAAATGCTGCCAAGTTGTGCGGCGTTAAGAACCTGCTGTAAAAAATAAGTCATGGGTTCATCCTTAATGCAGGTTTTCCTCCCGCAGGTAGCTACCTGCGGGAGGGTTAATGTTCGGAGTGAGAATTACGGATTGGCGTTGGCAAACCAGACGAATTTGCCTTCCTTAACCTGCAGAATGACCGCGCTCTTGATGGGGTCTCCGGAACCTTCCACAAACTTCATTGTGCCGGTTACTCCGTCATAATTCGGGATCGAAGCCAGTGCATCGCGAACAGCCTGACGATCAATTTTTCCGGCTGCTTGAAGCGCTTGCCAGAGAAGGCCGAATGAATCATAGGTCAGGGCTGCTACATCATCCGGAACGACACCGTAAGCTGTTTTGTAAGCATCGATGAAACTGGTCGCCACAGGGGTTGCTACATCTGGCGCATAGTGCGTGCTGAAATAGTAACCCTCACAATCGGTACCGCAAAGTTTGACCAGCTCAGCGCTCCCCCAGGAATCGGAGCCCAGGAATGGGACGGTGATACCCAGGCGGTGTGCCTGCTGAATTTGTAGCGGAACTTCGCTGTAATAATTGGGCAGGAAGATCACTTCTGGCCCGGCATCTTTGATCTTTGTAAGCTGGGCTGAGAAATCTTTATCACCGGTTGTGTAGGTTTCAAATGCCACTACAGTACCACCGTTCGCCTCGTACGTTTCCTTGAAGAACTCGGCAATACCCTTGTTGTAGTCCGAGGCTACGTCATACAACACAGCCGCCTTGGTGGTCTCCAGGTTATCCAGCGCAAACTTAGCTACCACACGCCCCTGGAATGGATCAATAAAGGCGGCGCGAAACACATACTGCTTCGGTTCGTCAGTCTTGGCATCCAGTGTCGTCTTGGGGTTTGTGGACCAGGGGCTGATCAGCACAACCTTGGAGCTTTCGGCAATTTCAGAAGAAGGAATGGCATAACGACTGGCATTCGGACCGATGATGGCTACAACGTTTTGTTGGGTGATCAACTTCTGGGCTGATGAGGCAGATTGATCGGCCTTACCGGCGTTGTCCTCGATGAACAACTCTATCTGATATTTTGTACCTCCTACATCCAGACCGCCAGCGTCATTAATTTCTTTGACTGCCAGTTCAGCGGCATTTTTGCAGGACGCCCCCACTGCTGGAATGTCTCCGGTTAACTCTGCAATCACACCCACGGGGATTGTGTTTTTCCCGGCGTTGGTTGTACAGGCTCCCAGCAGCATACTTGCCAGTAACATCACACTGACCAACAACATCGTTCTCTTCATCTCTTTATCCTCCTGTGCTTTTGAACAATCCGTTGGGGAGAAAATGACACCTCCCGATGCAACACTTGCTATGCTATTACTCACCTCCATTTAGTTTGTGCTTCACTTGTGAACAACGCATTAAAAAGAAAATGTTCCTGCGTAAGGTAAAAAGCAGGAACTACGCCAACCAGAAATCGGTTGGATTGGCAGTGCACTTAACCTGATTCGTTGTGTTATCTCTTCCAGTCATCATCTCTACCCCTTACGGATGAAGTTCAGCGACCAGTAATAGAACTCAACCAAACGATAAACGAATTCCAGAGAAACGATTCAACCAGGCAGGTTAGTATTTAATTTTTTAATATAGTTTAGTCTAGCACAATAGCACCGAAACACAAAACAAATGAACTTTTTTTAAGATAAACAGATTATTGGGCGTTTTGGTGGATAAATAATTGGTAGATTCTGGTAGTACACTATTCTAATTCCGGTGAAAAACCCGTAGAGCAGTAGACAAAAAAAAGAAAAACATCGCCGTAGTAATTGAGGGTAGCATGCCTGTAATATAGGTATAGTCTATTAAATCGTAGATAAGCTCTTCTTCCTAATCCCTGACAAACCCGGTTGATTCTATTTAAAAAAAACTACAAAACTTGATGATGTGTTATTCAATAATTGAAAACAGTGTCGAAGTATTTAAAAGAGGTTGAAAGCAAGAGATCAAGGGTAGGGGGTATTACGTATGTATGCACCTGGAAAGAGGAGAGTGTAAGAAGGTCCCGCAACATCAACAGACCTCGTCTCTATTATTGATTGACTATTTCTCCCTTTTTAATGTATAAATATTAACATCGTTAAAGAACGCCTCCTCTACTGGAGTATAAGCAATGACGCCTCGTAAAGACGAGAAAGCTGTTCGCACCAAACGATTAGATTTTTCCAGTTTATTTTTCAACTCACTTCTACCTCTAGCGGGGATGCTATTAGCGCTGCTCATTGGCGCTGTTATGCTGCTCTTCCTTAAGGTCAATCCTCTGATGGCGTACGCACAGCTCATCAACGGGGCGTTCGGAAGTGTATCGGGTCTGACGCAAACACTCGTGAAGGCAACCCCGCTGCTGCTGGTAGG
>CAYWVP010000094.1:0-6715 GCA_964461605.1 uncultured Anaerolinea sp. | reverse complement strand
CGCATGACGTCATCGGTGAATGGCGCGATATCCTCAAGGGGGATGTCGGCTGCGGGTGCGCGAAATAACACGAAAAAAATTAAAAAATCAGGCGTTGAGCCTGATTTTTTTTGTCTATTGCGTTTCCACTTTGTTTTTTCGCCGGTTTACCACCCACAGGATAGCGGATAATACCACCAACATTCCAGCCAGGTAAAGCACGATCAACCACAGGCTTGTGCCATCCGTCCACGCGCCGTAGAGCAGACCGGCGAGCGTGCTGAATAAGGCCACCCAGAACACGTAGATCCAGGCTTTCTTCTTGCCGATGATCGTGGCGGTGATGAGGATGCTCTGCAGGCTGAGTTCGGGGTCTGCCATCAAGTAAGCCAGCAACGGACCGCGGTGCATGCCGAGGTTCAGGAACATCTTGGCGATGGGTACTTCAACCAGGGTGGGGAAATACATGAATACACCGAACACCACACCGGCCAGGTTGCCCAGGATGGTGTTCTCGCCTGCCAGGAATTCGATCCATTCCGGTTTGATCAATTGCCGGATGATGCCGACCGCGAAAACGCCCACGATGAGCAGCGGGAAGATCTGCTTGACGAACCGCCAGGATTCCCAGATCCAATCCGTGCGTTCTTCCGTGGTGAGATTCTTTCCGCTCATCAACCCTAATATGATCATAAAAATTGCCACCGCTGCAGTCCTGCCGGTGAGCATTACGTTCAATCCTCCCGAAAGCGGTTCCATGCGGGTGGATGCCACCAGCAGGGTGAAAATGATGAACCCGAATGCGCCCCAGGTCCAGGCGTTCGCTCCGTCGTGGATCTTTTCGAACCCCCGCCACGCAAACAGCGCGATGATCAGCAGCAGTGCGATCAGGATCAACCCCTGCGCGCTGACGCCTTCCTCTCCTTTCGCGGGGTCAAAAGGTACCAGCTGGTAAAGGCTGTCCTGAAGGGTGTCCAGTCCCTGGATGGGAAGCGTGAAATCCACATACGAGTTAGTCAGAAAATCGAGTTTTAACGTGCCTGAAAGGAGCAAGGCGACCATGACCAGCAGGAAAATGGTACGGCCTTTCCGCATCGAACCGTGTTGTGAAAAGGCATCATCCACCCTGGTGGAGCGGGCTTCATCATCCTTGCGGAAGATCAGTGCCATGATCATGCCGATGCCGATACCGAAAGCCAGGGATAGGAACAAGCGCGCAAAAGCCAGGTCCACTCCAATCGCCACGCCGGTGTACGAGAGCGCCAGTATATTCGCCGCCGGGGCGAAGAACAGGAATGTGATCGCTGGTCCCAGCCCCGCGCCTTTCTTGTAGATGCCGGCAAAGAGCGGAACGATGGTGCAGGAACACACTGCCAGCAGAGAACCAGCCGCGGCAGCAGCCGGGTAGGAAATGTACTTGGGCGCTTTGCGTCCCAGGAAGCGCATGATCGATTCGCGCGGGATCAGCGCCGACATGCCGCCGGCGATGAAGAAGGCAGGCAGGAGGCACAACAACACATGCGCCGCAAGATAAGAGGCGAGGCTGCCCAACCCGCCCTGAATGAACTTGATGACCCAATCCATAACGTCCATATGCTGTCCTGTGCAAGTATTATATATTCAGAAAATCGAATATGATTATAGCACTTTTCCATACCCCATTGAAGGGAATTATGTTGCGCGGCGGGATTAGTTTTAGGTTTTTCGTAATAACTCAACCGGGTTTTTATGCGTACCAGTAGATTTATTCACCATTATGTTTTCCAGTAATAGGTGACATCAAGCTGTGTCCAAAGTCACTGCGCGCAAGACGATTCATCAACAGCTTTAAGTGTTGAGTATCACAAATTTCATTAATATCGTAAAATAGGGACACTGGCTGTAAAAAATCAGTTCATTTGAACCCACAGTATTAATGGTTGGTGTTGATTAGCGTGTTCATACTACCTTATTCCATTGTTCATGACGAAGAAAATTCCCGCTATCCTGATCCTGGAGGTGAATAGTGTTTCATGCACTCGTAGCTGTAAAGCAAGTCCCGGATACGACCAATATTCGTATTGACCCGGAAACCGGCAACCTGATCCGCCAGGGGGTGCCCACCATCCTGAACCCATACGACGCACACGCGCTGGCGGCCGCGGTGGAGTGGAAGGAAAAACTGGGCGGCAGGATCACCGTGATCTCAATGGGCCCGCCGAGCGCGGTGACCACCATCCGTGAATGCATCGAGATGGGCGCGGACCGCGGTGTTCTGATCACAGCCAGGCAATTTGCAGGGGCGGATACCCTGGCAACTTCCTACGTACTGGCTTCCATCATTCAGCGCATCCACGAAGAGGACCCGTTATCGATGGTCCTGTTCGGCAAGCAGGCGATCGATGGTGACACGGCGCAGGTTGGACCGGGAGTCAGCATCCGCCTCGATTTTCCCCTCATCACCTACGCGGTGAAGATCCACGAGATCAATCTTGAGGAGAATTACCTGGTGGCAGAGCGCAAGACAGAAAGCTACAACGAGATCATCCGCACACCATTACCGGCTGGTCTCACCTGTGAAAAAGAGATCGCTCACATCCCGTATGCATCTCTTCCCAACCTGGTCTACTCCTTGAGATACGAGCCTGAAGTGTGGACAGCAGAAACACCTATCCAGTTCCCGCTTGACCAGGTCGGGTTAAAAGGGTCTCCCACCTGGGTGTTCAAGACCACCCAACCGGAGCTGCACACAGCTGGTGAGGTGATCAAAGTAACGGAAATGGGAGTCGGACCTGCGGTCAAGTCAGTGTTTGGAAAGATCGAAGCTTCAGGCGTCCTGAAATCGGTAGCGGGAGGTGCAAAATGACCAGGCGATTCTGGGTATTCATTGAACAGGAAAACGGAAAACCGCACCAGGTTTCCTGGGAGTTGATTGGAGTGGCTCGCCGGTTGGCGGGTGAGATCGCGGATGAGTTGGCCGTCAGCGGTGAGGAAGTGCTGGTGGAGGCGGTGGTGGTCGGCAATGATGTCAAAGCTGTAGCCGAGGAAGGGCTAAAGTATGGACCTGACCACATCTACATCATCGAAGGGGATGTTTTCTCTCATTACCGCAACGAGTCTTATTCAAAAGCTCTCGTTGAGATCGTGCAAAAATATAAGCCCGAAGTGTTCTTTATCGGAGCAACCACCCTTGGGCGTGACCTGGCAGGGGCTGTAGCCACCAAGCTGGGCACCGGTTTGACCGCGGACTGCACGAAGATCGAAATGGGCGCGATCAAGGAAGGCGGTCCGAAATTGCTGCTGGCGACACGCCCGGCTTTCGGCGGCAATATCATCGCTACCATCGTCTGCCGCACACACCGCCCGCAAATGGCATCCGTCCGCCCGCGCGTTTTCCCCATGCCCGAGATCGTCAGTGAGATCAAGGGAGATATTTCTTACGAAGAAGTTCAAATCACCGAGGAAGAAGTCGGTGCCAAGATCATCAAGGTGATCCGCAACGAAGCTGAATCTGCCAACGTTGAATACGCCGATGTGCTGGTGGCTGGCGGTCGCGGTGTTGGCGGACCGGAAGGCTTTAAACTGCTCAAGGAACTGGCCGATGCCCTTGGCGGTGTGGTGGCTGCAACCAGACCCTGTGTGGACGCCGGTTGGATCTCTTACGACCACCAGGTCGGACAGACCGGAAAGACCGTGCGGCCTAAGCTTTATATCGCGGCCGGAATCTCCGGTGCGATCCAGCACAAGGTCGGAATGCAGGATTCTGATTTCATTGTCGCCATCAACCGTGATCCAAAAGCCCCCATTTTCGAAGTTGCGAAGGTGGGATTGGTTGGTGATTTGTTCGAGATCATTCCCGCGATGATCAGTGAGATCAAAGCGTCGAAGGAGGCTCAGCATGCCTGAGATGGATACCAGATCAAAAGAGAAACTCAGTTTTGATGTGATCGTGGTCGGTGCCGGCCTGGCCGGTGGAACCGCGGCGATCATGGCAGCCCGGGCAGGTTTGAGTGTGGCGCTCATTGAACGCGGGCAGGCGCCGGGCGGCAAGAACTACTTCGGCGGTACAGTTTACACGCACGCCATGGAAGAGATCTTCCCTGATTTTTGGAGCCGCACACCACCCCTGGAGCGCCCGGCGACCGAAGCCGGTTACTGGTTCCTTTCAAAAACCGGGTTAACACGCATCATGGTCGGCGGCGGCGAGCTGGAGCGCAAACCATCAGATGCCTATATCGGCATGATGGCCAAGTTCTGCAGCTGGTGGATAGCCCAGGCGCAGGCGGAGGGTGTTTTCCTCATCCCCAAGACGCTGGTGGTCGATTTTGTGCGTGATGGCAACGGGCGTATCATCGGTGTACTGACCGACCGCCCGGAAGGCGAGATCTATGCGCCGGTGACCATCATTTGCGAGGGTGTGAACAACCTGCTCACCCAGAAGGCCGGCCTGATCGATCATGATCTGAAACCTGAGACGGTCGCGCTGGTGGTCAAGCAGCTGATCTCGCTGCCCACTGAAACGATCAATGCCCGCTTTGGATTGCCGGATGCGGAGCATGGTCTGGCAGTCTCCGTGATGGGTGAGATCTCGCTGGGGCTGACCGGTCTCGGCTTTATTTACACATGCAAGGACAGCCTTTCGCTCGGCATTGGTGTGGATCTGGATGTGCTGGATAATCACCACGTACGGCCTTACGACCTGTTGCAGAATTTCCTCAAGCATCCGCAGATCGCCCCGTTGGTGGCTGGCGGGCAGATGCTGGAATACGGCGGACACTTGATCCCGGAAGGCGGCTATTCACAGATGCCCAAACTCTACGGCGACGGCGTTCTGGTGGCTGGCGACGCGGCGGCGATGGTCAACGCGCTGCACTGGGAAGGCACCAACATGGCCATCATCGCCGGCAAATTTGCCGGTGAGGCTGCCGTTGAAGCCCACAAACGCAAAGATTTTACAGCGGGCACCCTGAAGGTTTATCAGGATAAGCTCAAGGATTCCTTCATACTCAAGGACCTGCGCCAGTACAAGAATTTCTCCAGGTTCCTCAATACCCATCACGATTTCATGGATGTTTACCCCAATTTCCTCAATGAAGCCCTGGGAAAATTCTTCAGCGGGTTTGGCAAACCCAAGAAGCAATTGTACAAAGAAATTCTCGGTTCTCTGACTTCGCGCAAACCGTTGTTGAAGGCGGTGGGCGATATCGTGGCCTTCGGCCGGACCATTACAGGATGGTGAGACTATGAAAAGCGAAAAAGATATCCAGAAGACATTGGAAGCAAAAAAGGTGGGTGAGGCGTTGCCCGCGGTGTTTGTGGATGACATGCTGATGTCACTAAAATACTACGTGGATGAAGGACAGGCCCATCTCAAGATCAAGTCGCATGATGTCTGTAAAACCTGCTCCGGTAAAGGCTGTCTGTACTTCTGCCCGGTGGGTGTGTATCAGATGTCCGCTGATGGCAGGATCCAGGTCTCGTACCAGAGCTGTATCGAGTGCGGCAGCTGCCGTATCCGCTGCGAAAAGGACAACATCGAGTGGAAGAACCCGCGCGGCGGTTTTGGCGTGGCTTACAAATTCGGGTAACTAACGAACTTTCGCGTCAATCCGCGTAATGCAAGTCATTTTTTAAGAAAAGTCCCACCTGAATAGGTGGGACTTGATTATTCGGGTCAGGATGTACCCCTGCCTCAGGGTGTATCCTTGTCCTTTCCTTGAAAACCTTCCAATTGTTGCGTTTAAGCTCCTGCTTTCATGTTGCGGCTGGCGATGATGTTGACGCCGCTGTCGAGGATGTTTTCCGCGATGATCGCACCCATCACCACCGGTGCATCTATGTTGATCTCGCGCAGGGTAGCCATCAAATCCGGGATCCTGGCTTTGGGGAAAGGTTCTGAAGTGTATACCGGCAGCAGAGGGTGGGCTCCGTTCTTCACTTTCACGGTCGAAGCCACCATTCGGCGCGGATCGGTCATTTCGCGTTGGGCATACTCATGCCCGCGCTTGCACCCGCCTTTGACCTCCACGACGGTCTGACCGTCGCGGGTGACCTCCAGCGAACACCCTTTCGGGCAGGTGATGCAAAGTATTTTCATCTTCTCATCCATGCTGTGCTCCTAACGTTTTATCACATCGATGACCAGCTCATCCACCAGTTGGACTTCATCATAAGCCTTCATCGGTATTTCCAGCGTGATGATCTCACCGGGTCTGGCGTAAAGTTCACCTTTGCGCGTGATCAGGTTGTTATCACCGCGTATCTCGACCCACACCGGGCTTTCGATGGGCTGCCTGACGCGCAGCTGCATGCGCACGTTGCCGGTAGCCAGGCTTTCACGGTCGATCGTTTGCGGGACGATGTAGCGCACGTTCGGACCGGGTTTGACCGGCACGTGCCTGGTCTCCTTGCGGCGTTCGATCAACGCGAACCTGGCTGCGCTCTCACCCGCCTGCCTGCCGGCTTCCGAGACCCAGTCCACCAGGTCGTACACATGCACCACATTCCCGGCGGCGAAGATGCCGGGCACATTCGTCTCAAAACGGTCGTCCACGAATGGACCGCCGGTGATGGGGTCGATGAGCACCCCGGCTTTTTTGGAGAGTTCATTTTCCGGGATCAACCCGACAGAAAGCAGCAGCGTATCGCAGGGGATGATCTTTTCCGATCCTGCAATTGGATTCCACTTTTCATCCACCTGCACAGACTCGATCGCCTCAACCCGGCCGCGCCCGATCACCCGTTTTACCGTGTGGCT
>CAYWVP010000093.1:2097-6736 GCA_964461605.1 uncultured Anaerolinea sp. | reverse complement strand
ATCCGGATGAGCCAGGATGACCAGGATCTTTTTTTGACCGGTCCAGCCTTCGTTATTCGTGTCGATATTCATTTCGTTCAATGGCGCTGACCCTGCTTATTTCCGCCCACGTGCTTGGAAACAAAGGAGGTGGCAGCTTTGTTGAGAACCTCTGCCTCGTCCAGCAGTTGGATGTCATTGTTATCGAATTCCCGTTTCCCGCGTTCCGGTAACTCAACGACTACCACGCCCCGTAACGGCTGAACATCAACTACCTTGCCTTCTCCATCGGGGGTCATGACGCGTTTATTCTTCTTGGGCAATAATTTCCGGGCTTCAACGTAATTATCATACTCGTAAATCAGGCAGCAGCGTAATCTACCGCACATACCAGTGATCTCCGCCGGCGTCAGTGAGATCCCCTGCTCCTTGGCCATCTTAATCGAGATCGAACTGAATTCGGTGATAAAACGCGTGCAACAACGGCATTCCAAACCGCACGCGCCCATTCCCCCCATGGTCTTTGCCACATCGCGGGGTCCGATCTGCCTTAATTCCACCTGAGCCGGCGCGTACAGTCTCTGCATATCAGACCGCAGGGATTTCAATTCCACCTTTTCCTCGGTATCGCTGCAGAATAATATGGTCAATTTACTTCCGTCAAAGCTATATTCGCTCGATACGACCTTGACATGGTTCAGGTGCAACTCTTTCACCCGCGCCACACATTTCTCAACAACTTCCGGCTCCAGATTCTGCCAGGATTGCCGTTGCATGAGATCCTTAGGAGTAGCCAGTCTATCCAGCGGTTTCCAGGAGGTTTCCGGCGGCTGACTGGCTGGATCGATAAATGAAACCACTTCTCCCAACTGCCAACCGCGACTGGTTTCCACAACCACCACATCTCCCTTTTGAATGTTATCAAGGGCAGTCGCGTCGAAGTTATATACTTTTCCTACTTTTGAAAATCGCACCCCTACAATTTTCTGATTAACGGTGTTTTCCGTCATGAAATATCCTTTGTTTTCGATTGATGATCCACTAGTAATTAATTACAGGTGATCAGGATTGAAGTGGTTTCTGATCATGATTCATTGGTATTTATCCAGGTACTCTCTTACTTCTTCCCTGGCAGACTTCAACATATCGATTAAATCCTGGTCCGAATTCTTGTATCGGCGGATGGTCAACTTGGCGCAATGAGTGCATCCTCGCATCGCCCGGAAGGAGTCTGCATTACAGGCATTACACCCGCCCAGCCGCACCATCATCAGGCTGAATGCGACAACCTCATCATTTTCAACTGGTAAATTTGCCAGGCGGTCAATGAGTTCCATCCATTGGGCGCCGCGCAAATCACGCAGTGACGGAATCACCCTGATTGGAAACAGAATCTCGGTATCAGAATTCAACATGTTCATATTACTGCCTGGGCTGCGCTTTCGCCGCCCGTTCCGCCTCCTCAGCCGCATAATTCAATGGTCGAATTTTAGCATAGTATTCAAGAGGTTTACCCAACTGGGGTTTTGGATAAATATGCGTTTCGCCACGTGTGTAGGAAGCGATCCGGTAATCATGATCCATCTTAATCGCATCAAATGGGCAGAATTCTGCGCACGTTCCGCAGTTCATGCATTTGTCAATGTCAATATAGAATTCCTGCGAAGATGTTATCGGTTTACCCGTCTCGGGATCTTTCATGCGCGTGATCCAAATGCATTGGGTCGGGCACACTTTTGAACAAATGCCACATGCTGTACAGCGATATTTACGCTGTCCATCCTCCCCCAATGTGTAAACGAGAAACGGAATTACGCGAAATTCTTCCGGGATCACCACCGATTCTTCAGGGTACTGAATGGTGAACAGCCCATCAGCGTCAATCGTGCCGCGCCGCCCTTTGGATTCCTTTCCGCCAAAAATATCCGCCACAAAAGTGGAGAAAAAATGTTTGAAAGTTAGTGCCAGCCCTTTTACTAAACCGAGTCCGTTCATTTTCTCTCCTTCTACCTATCGATCGACTTCACCGAGGACGACATCAACAGCGCCAAGAATGGTGACCGCATCAGCGATCTTGCCACCCACACACATTTTCTCGAGGCTTGTTGTGTTGATCATCGATGGCGCGCGCACATGGTAGCGTTTGGGATTTGGTTTTCCATCAGAAACCACATAGAAACCTAACTCTCCACGCGGACCTTCAACCCGGCCATAGGCTTCCCCTGCAGGGACTCTTAACATGTATTGCACCTTACCAGTCATGATCGGCCCTTCCGGAATCTGATTAATGACCTGTTTCAGGATGCGCAAACTTTGCCTGATCTCATCCAGCCGAACCAGGTAACGATCGTATACATCCCCATGTTGCCGGTAGCAGACATCAAATTCCAGTTGGTCATAAATACTGTATGGATCCACCTTGCGGATATCGTAAGGCACGCCTGAAGCACGAAGAATCGGTCCACTGGATGAGTAAGCGATCGCTTCCTCTGCAGTTAACACGCCGATCCCTTCGCAGCGGACGCGGACAATTTCATTGTCGGTAAGGTAGCGATCAAGGTCATCCACTTTGCGTGGTAAGCGATCCTCCACTAATTTTTTAACGTTTTTCAGTGTTTCTTCCGGAATATCACGAACGACACCCCCAAAACGGAAGTAATTGCACATCATACGCGAACCGGCAACAGACTCGAATATGTCCAGAATGAGCTCGCGTTCTTCAAGTGCGTACAGCGACGGAGTGAAGAATGCACCCAGATCGTTGAGCAAAAACCCGATCGCCATTGTATGGCTGGCAATCCTCGTCAACTCAGCCATCATCACCCGTAAATACTCAGCCCGTTCAGGGGGTTTTATCCCTAATAATTTTTCTACCGTGATCGCGTATCCGAAATTGTTGCTCATTGAGGATAAGTAATCCATGCGATCCGTGAAAGGCATATTCTGAACGAAGGTATTGCGTTCTCCGATCTTTTCGTGATTGCGGTGCAGATAGCCAATCACAGGTTTCAATGCCAGTACTTTTTCGCCTTCCAGCAGGGCTGCCATGCGAAAAACGCCGTGTGTGGAGGGATGTTGTGGGCCAATATTCACCACCAGGTGGTCTACCTTGAAATCTCCGGTCTCTGCAGGGATCTGAGATTCCAGAAGTTTGTAAACACTTTTGTCAGCATCCGGTTCGTAAGTATTGGGGTCAAAATCGCGCGGATATTGCACATTATCATTGAACGGATTCAAATTTTCGCTGCGTACGCCCTTCCCTTCCGGCCAGCGGCTTTTGAAAGGCTTTATCTCTTCCTCGTAAAATGGCTCTTTCCAGTCCTTGCGCAACGGATGCCCGGCAAATCCCTCCCATAGGAGCAAGCGGCGAAGATCCGGATGGCCGGTGAATTTTACCCCGTAAAGATCCCAAACTTCACGCTCCTGGAATTCCGCACCTAGATACAGTGGAGTAACACTGGGTACTACCGGTTCATCGCGTTGGGTAAATACTTTAAGTTCAATGATTCCGCCACCGGTGGTTTTAAAGAGGAGGTAAACTATCTCCAATTTGTCCTCCGGAAAATCATCCACAGCGGTAACCGATGAAAGATAATCGTACCCCTTCCGGTCCCGTAAATAGGTCATTACATCGACTAATGCGGAAGTAAGGACAACCACCCCGGTAAAACCCGCACGCGTTTCCAGCTCCACGGCTTGAGGAAATTCCTTCAATAGATCGGAATATGTAGGATCAAGACCAAGTTGATCTGTCATTTTGATTCTCCTTCCATTGGTGATTCCTCGGTGGGGAGTACTTCCGGTTTGTGTGTTTCTGAATAGATCAGATCACTCTTGCGTGGATCATAAACATCAGGTCCGAGCACGGGAATTGGAACCTCCACAACAGGTTCTTTGGAATACCATCCGGCTTCCTTCATCTGCTCCATTTTGATCTTCTTTTGAAGCGTGAGTAATCCATTAAGCAAGCCCTGTGGTGTTGGCGGACAACCCGTAACGTACACATCGACCGGGATGTAGGTGTCAATTCCTGGCACAACGTTGTACCCCTCCTTGAAAGGTCCGCCGCCACAGGCACAGGCACCCATTGCCAGCACATACTTGGGTATCGACATCTGGTTGTACAAGCGGACGATCTGAGGCAGCATCTTCTTGGTTACCGTACCAGCTACGATCATCACATCAGCCTGGCGCGGGCTCGGGCGCATCACTTCCATTCCAAAGCGGGAAAAATCATACCGGCTGGCTGCAGTACAGATCATTTCGATCGCGCAACAGGCCAGACCAAACATCATTGGCCACATGGAATTACTGCGCCCCCAGTTGTAAATTCGTTCCAGCGTGGTAATGGTTACCTGCTGGCGCAGTTCCTCCGGTATTTCATAACCCGGTTTATATAGATCCTGGTTGGCTTCCATTGTCACCTCGCTCTTTGGGATTATTAACATTCTATACTTGCTTTTTGCAGTGTCAAGCCTATAATTAATATAAATTTATTTTACTTAATTAATGAATAATGAATACGTCATTACACATCAAACAACACCTACGACAAAATCAACCCGCAAGTGTTGATCAAATCAGCCGCGCGCTGGATCTCACCAAGGCAGATATTCAGTATCACATCAGGCAGTTGTTGGATCGAGGTGAAATCGTCGCA
>CAYWVP010000093.1:0-1997 GCA_964461605.1 uncultured Anaerolinea sp. | reverse complement strand
GATCAACCGGGAGCCATTTTCCATCTTGTTCCAGGATAAAGGAATGGTGAAAGGGATACTGGATTCATTGATTTCTTTGATCAAAAAAGAAATCGCCTGAGTGATCAGGCGATTATCGGTTATTCCACAGTCACGGATTTGGCGAGGTTTCTGGGTTGATCCACATCGAGCCCGCGCATGGAGGCGATGTGATAAGCCAGAATCTGCAACGGTATTGCTGTGATCACCGGGCTGAGCATCCAGGGTGTCTCTGGTACCCACAACACACGATCAACCAATGCCTTTACCCGTTCATCCCCTTCCGTAGCCACGGCAATTACAATACCGCCCCTGGCTTTGGCCTGCTCGATCTGTGAGATCATTTTTTCATACCACGGGTCACGGGTTGCAATCGCCAGCACCGGCATATCCTTGTCGATCAATGCGATCGGGCCATGTTTCATTTCACCCGCCGGGTATGCCTCTGCATGAATATAGGAGATTTCTTTTAATTTCAATGCACCTTCGTAAGCGATCGGCATGTTGATTCCACGACCCAGGTATAACATGTCGCGACTATCCTTCAACAACTCAGCAGTTGCTTCCACCTCACCTTCACGGTCGAGGCAGCGGCCGGCTAATTCCGGTACAAGGCTGAGATCTTTGACGAGTCGTTGCCGATCCTTAACCGGCAAGGTTCCTCTAAGGTCAGCCAGCAGCACCGCCAGCATATATAGGTCAACCAGAGGAGCAGTAAATGCCTTGGTGGATGCCACCCCGATCTCCGGTCCCGTCTGCATGGAAATGTAACCGTCAGCCACACGCATTGCCTGAGAGCCGATCGCATTGACGATCGACCAAATGGTTGAACCCTTCTTCCTGGCTTCTTCCATGGCTGCCAGTGTATCAGCAGTTTCTCCAGACTGGCTGATGGCGATTACCGTAGTGTGTTCATCTACGATTGGATCCGAATAGCGAAACTCAGAAGCGATCTCCATCACTGCGGGTATTCTCGCAATTCGTTCGATCAGGATTCGTCCCACCATGCCGGCATGTGAAGCTGTCCCGCACGCGGTCAGGACGATCTTGTTGATGTTTTTTGCCTTTTCCGGATTCAAGTTCAGCTCAGGCAAACGGATGGACCCATCCACAAAGTTCACTCTTCCAGCCAACGTATCGGTCAAAGATCGAACCTGTTCATGGATTTCCTTTTGCATAAAATGCCGGTATTCACCCTTTTCTGCTGAAACAGGATCCCACGCGACAGTTGAAAGTTGTATTTCAACAGGATTCCCCTCGATCGTTGTGATCTTAACTCCTTGTTGAGTTACTACAGCCATCTGCCTGGATTCCAGGAAGATCAACTGCCGGGTATGTTCAAGGATCGCAGGAATATCCGAGGCGATAAAGTTCTCATCCTTCCCCCGTCCGATCACCACTCCGCCGGCATTGCCGATGCGGGCGGCGATGATCTTATCCGGTTCCCGGGAAGAAAACACCACTATACCGTGCGCGCCTTTGAGTAGTTCGAGCGCGCGTCGCACCGCTAATTCCAGATCATTCGTAACGGAGTAGTATTTGTCTACCAGGTGGACGATTGTCTCGGTGTCTGTATCCGATTGGAACACCACACCCTCAGCAAGAAGTTCTTCCTTCAACTCAATGAAGTTTTCAACGATCCCATTGTGCACAACGACCACTTCCCCGGTGCTTGAGAGGTGCGGATGGGCATTGCGAGCAGTAGGTTCACCATGGGTAGCCCAACGGGTGTGACCGATGCCAATCGTTCCAGCGATCGGATCGGCGTGGATGTTATTGGCGAGATTGCTGAGTTTTCCCGCATTTCTACGGACTTCTATCTTCCCATTGGTTAATACAGCCAGGCCAGCAGAATCATATCCGCGGTATTCCAGCTTCTTTAATCCATTGAGAATGATCGGTGTCGCGTTTCTGTTACCGATATAACCGACAATTCCGCACATCTATTCCTCCTATGAAGAAACATGGATTGATGGAGA
>CAYWVP010000092.1:0-6779 GCA_964461605.1 uncultured Anaerolinea sp. | reverse complement strand
GCGGAGTAAGGCACCTGCTGGATAAAGTGGATCACCTTTTGTTTTGCGACCAATTTGTTGGCGGCCATAATTCCTCCTTTACCGGTGGAATGCGACCGGTTAATATGATTGTAACCGATTGGCGATCAGACGCGCAACTTTTTGAGCAGCCGGGCGTATTTAAGATAAGACATAAATGAGGAGAATACAATGAACGACATGCCAAACAAAAGACTTTATCGATCAAGAACAGAACGTCAGATTGCCGGTGTGTGCGGTGGTCTGGGAAATTACCTGGGCATCGACCCGACCGTGATGCGGTTGTTATTTATCCTCGGGTTGGTCTTTGTGGGTGGAACGCTGCTGGCTTATATTGTGCTGGCCATCGTCATTCCAGAAGAACCCTTGTAAAAACACAGCGGCCAGCCTGGGGTGAAAACCCGCAGCTGGCAGCTTCGAGGACTGCTGTCGCTTCAGGAGGTGTGTAGCGGCAGCAGTCTTTTGTTATTCGTGGCGTAAAGCTTCAACCGGTTCCAGGTTGGCAGCCCGGTTGGCCGGATAGAGTCCGAAAAAGAGCCCGACCGCGGTGGAGAAGATGGTTGCCAGCAGGATGGCATCGATGCTGATCTGGGGATAGAAGGGCGTGTTGTTGGCCACGGCGATGCGTCCGACAATGAAGGCGATCAACCAGCCCAGACCAATGCCGATGATGCCGCCAAATAGGCTGAGCAGCGAGGATTCAGTGAGGAACTGGATGAGAATGTCTTTCTTGCGTGCGCCAAGCGCCTTGCGCAGACCGATCTCACGCGTACGCTCGGTGACGGAAACCAGCATGATATTCATGATGCCGATGCCGCCCACCAGCAGGGAAATACCGGCTACCCCGCCCAGGAAGATGGTTAGCACACCAGTAATGGTGCGGGCAATGTCGACGAAATCCTCCTGCGAAAAAATGGTGAAGTCATCTTCACCAATGTTGGTGCGATGGCGTATGCGCAGAATCTGGGCGACCTCCTCCTTGGCCAGCGATACCTGGCTGGCAGATGCCACCTGCACAAGGATGAGGTCGAGCTGGTTTTGACTGTTGCGGATGAGACGCGCCTGCGCGGTGGATAGGGGGATGATAGCCAGGTCATCCTGTGACCCGAAAGAGGAACCCCCTTTGGATTCAAGAATCCCAGTGACGCGGAAAGGTTGTCCTTCAATGCGCACCACTTCTCCCACCAGGCCTTCACGCCGCCCGAACAATTTCTCGGCTGTATCCGGTCCCAACAGCACCACGGATGCACGGCCAAGATCCTGGTCGGTGCTGATGAATGCACCCTCTGTGACCGCATAATTACGTACCTGTTCATACGCCGGGGTGACGCCGTAAACCGTGGTACGGGTGGATTCACCCATGGCGGAGAGGGTCAATCCGTCATTGACCACGGGTGCCACGGCAGCGACCGAGGGTGCCTGGAACTGGTCAAGCAAGGCTTCAGCATCCTCCATGGTGAGCGGTTGGACGCGGGTCAGCTCAAGAGTGGGGTTTCCGCGCGAGACGAAGAGCAGGTTGCTGCCGATGCCGCTGATGGAACCGGTGATGGTCTCCTGGGCGCCGGCTCCCACCGCCAGCATGGCGATGACTGCGCCAACGCCGATGACGATACCCAGAATGGTGAGCCCGGAACGCGTTTTGTTGGAGTTGAGGCTTTCCAGAGCCTCTTTGATCGCCTGCCAGAGGGTCATTTCGAATCCTCCTCGATCAGGCCGTCTTTCAAGCGGATGATGCGCCTGGACTGGGTGGCCACATCAGGATCGTGGGTAACGATGATCAGGGTGGTGCCGCTTTCACGATTGAGTTTCAGCAGCAGTTCCATGATCTCAGCACCGGAGCGGGAATCCAGGTTGCCGGTGGGTTCATCGGCCATGATGATGGCGGGATTGTTGACCAGGGAGCGGGCAATGGCCACGCGCTGCTGCTGCCCCCCGGAAAGCTCGGTGGGCTTGTGGTTCATGCGGTCGCCCAGGCCAACTGCCTCAAGGGCAGCGACAGCCCGGTCACGGCGTTCACTGGTGATCCCGGCGTAACGCATGGGTAGTTCAACATTTGCCAGCGCGGTCTGGCGCGGCAGCAGGTTGAAACTCTGGAAGACGAAACCAACCTTACGGTTGCGAATGCCGGCGAGCTGGTCATCATCGAGTTCGGCGACACCTTCTCCATCCAGCGTGTAAAGGCCGCTGGTCGGACGGTCGAGGCAGCCCAACAGGTTCATCAGCGTGGATTTTCCCGATCCAGACGGTCCCATGATGGCAACCGTCTCGCCGCGGTCAATGGAAAAACTGACGCCGGCGAGGGCACGGACTTCCACCTCGCCGATTTGATAGATCTTGGTCAGATCCTGAGTTTGAATGACTTTTTCCATATTATTTAAAATGGCGGCCTTCCGCCAAAATCCAAATCCATGATCGAAGAAGGCGGGTTGAGGATGATGCGGTCACCTTCCTTCAGATCGCCGGAAAGGACCTCGCTGACCAGGTCAGAGGAAGCGCCGATCTCCACCGGAACCTCGACGACCGCACCGTTTTTCAATAAATAGATGATGGTCTTGTTATCCACCAGGCGCACGGCGCGCTTTGGAACAGTGAGCACGTCCTCAAGCTGATTGATGATGATGTTCACCGCTGCTGTCATACCCGAACGTACCTGCTCATCAGGGTTGAGGAGTTCAATGGTGACTTTGAAGTTCACCAGACCGGACTGCACGGTGCCGACATTGGCAACCGCGGTGACCTTACCCTGGTACTGTTTGTTGGCGATGGCATCAAAGGTGAGCTCAACAGACTGCCCGACCTTGATGTTATTGACGTCAACTTCAGGGATCTGCACGTCAACCAGCAGACGGGATAGATCATCAATGCGGAAAGCCTGGGTACCGGCGGTGACCTGATCGCCCAGCATGGCGTTGACTTCGGTCACGGTTCCGCTAAATGGGGCGGTAATTCTTGAAAGGTTGATCGTTGCGTTGAGCGCAGTGATGCGTGATTCAGCGGCGGCAATGTCAGCCGGATCCGCGCCATCCTTGACTCGCTCCCATTCACGCAGGGCATCCTCGTACTGGGCCTTTGCCAACGATACCTTGCCATCGGAGATGGCAATTTCTTCGGCATCCGGTGCCTGGATGAGATAGGATAGATCCTGTTGGGCTTTTTGAAGATTCTGGCGGGCATTGGCGAGGGTGCTCAGCGCGCCTGCCTTGAGCGGATCATCATCCTCACGGGATTCGACCCGTTCATAAGACTCTTCCGCGTCAGAGACCCTGTCCTGTGCGAGGGTAACGGCAGCCCTGGCGGCATCGATCTTGTTCTGATCGGTCGTGCGCGCGGTGTTGCCCTGCGGGTTGGACCAAAGAGCGCGATCGTATGCGTCCTTGGCGTTAGCCAGGTTGAGCTGCGCCTGGGCTTGAGCCAGGTTGGAGTTGAGCAGGTTATCCAGGTTGCGCTGCGCGGTGACCAGGTCAGCGCGGGCGAGAATTATGGACTGAGGAAGGGAGGAATCAAGCAATTCGGCCAGGACGGTCTCACTGGCGATCTTATCTCCAACCCCGACGTTGATCGCGCTGATGCGGCCGCTGGTTTGCCACGTCATCACCGCGCTCTGGTTGGCGTGCACCGTACCGGTGGCACCAACAATGACGACCAGTTCGCCTTTGGTGGCGGGAGTGGTTTGGAGATCTGCCACCGAAGCCTGCTTTTTTGTGTTGTTGGTGATGACGACATAGGCTGCTACAGCAATGACCGCCAGGGCTAAAAATATCAGCCAGTATTTCTTTGATGAACTCTTCTTTTTCATATTTGCTTGCGTTCCCTCTTTAATTGAGAATCCTGAACATTGGTCAGGGTATAATTTCTGAATGCGCTGGAATTACTTTACCCGACAGATCATACCGCTGCTCATCGCTATCTTCGTGCTGACGACCTCGGTGTTGCGCCTGGAAAAACCAATTGATAAAGCGCGCCTATTTACCACTGGGCTGGAATATGATTATATCGCCTGGACGCTAAAAGCGGTGAGTGAAAAGGCAGGTCAGGCGCAGTTAAACGTTGTACAAAGACTCACTCCAGATCAGCAGGAACAGGTGGTGAGGCGTTATTTTGAGCTGGTGCGCGAGTTGGAGATCACGCGGGCGCAGATACAGCTGGTTTACAGTGATCCGCGGGTCGCAAACCCGGAGGCGGAAAGCGCCGGACTGCTGTCGCAGGAGCGTACCCTGGAAACCTCGCTCAACGACCTGGCCGCGCTGACCGAAACCATTCTGCAGCACCAGGTGGCGCAGGTGCTCAAGGATGCGGGAATGGGCTTCCTGGCGCAACAGGTGCCGCCTGTTCTGTTCCACTCCACACCACTGCCGACTGCACTGATCGTGTCTCCGCGCGAGGTGATCCGGCAGGATGTCAACCTGTCACTGCTGGCTGACCTGAGCATGGAGGAGATCACGCGGCTGGAAGAAGAGGTTGCGGAGTACATGGGTGCCTCGACGCTGGTGGAAGACGTGGGCGGGATCGGGGTATACCCGACCATGGTGCAGCGCGCTTCAAGCCTGCCGTGGACGCTGGATACCATCGCTCACGAGTGGACGCACAACTACCTCACTCTGCATCCGCTGGGGATGCTGTATGACAGGACTCCGGAACTGCGCACGATGAACGAGACGGCTGCTTCGATCGTGGGCAGCGAGATCAGCCAGGCGGTGATGCAACAATACTATCCGGACCTGGTACGCAACAACGGCAAGGTCAATGTGGGAGCGGCGCGTTCCGCCGGCGATGAGTTCGATTTCTACCATGAAATGCACATCACGCGGGTACGGGTGGATGAGCTGTTGGCGGAGGGGAAGATCGAAGAAGCTGAATCCTTCATGGAAGCACGGCGGATCATTTTCCTGCAAAACGGTTACCTGATCCGCAAACTGAACCAGGCGTATTTTGCCTTCCATGGAGCTTATGCCGAAGTGCCCGAGGGGGCTGCCGGCGAAGACCCGGTTGGTCCTGCGGTGCGGGCTTTACGGGGGGAATCAGGGTCGCTGGGAGAATTCCTGAAGCGGATGGCGTGGATGAATTCCTTTGATGATCTTGAACGCGCTGTAAACGAGCGGTAAACAGATCAACGGGTGTAATTGTTAAAGAACCGCATCACTCTTCCCCAAGATCAGGCAGATCGCGCTCGATCTCGGCCGGGGATTGACCTTTCTCCAAACGGTTGACCACTTCGTCAAATTCCGCGGGTAGATCATCAGCACCGACCTCGTTTTTCATTTCGCGCATCATTCTGCCGAGGGCGCGCGGATCACTATCGAGGGCATCGAGATTGGCATCGTCGGCGAGCGAGGAGAGACGCCCCTCATCACCGCGGGTGACCCTGACCTTACGGATGACGCGCTGTACATTGGCAGAGCCACAGGCGGGGCAGAGCGCGCGATGCTGGTCGTATTGCGCATAGGTCAGGAAGATATCAAATCGATGGCGACAATCTGAACAACGAAAATCGTAAACAGGCATGCGAACCTCGCTAAGTGTAGTACTTTATCCATTATAATCACCTCATATAAGAAGCGTATTAATTTTCCCGGGGAGAGTAGGCATGACCAGCCAGTCAGAACCGTTTGACCTGCTGCATCCGCAGCCTTTATTGATCGTAATATCAGGACCGTCCGGCATCGGCAAGGACAGTGTTCTTAACGAACTGAAACGCCGCGGACTCCCGTTCCATTTTGTGGTCACTGCCAATACCCGCGCGCCGCGCCCTGAAGAAGTACACGGCGTTGATTATCTTTTCATGTCGCGCGAGGAGTTCCTGGCGGGGGTCGAGCGGGGAGAGTTCCTCGAGCACGCGAAGGTTTACAACGATCTGAAGGGCATTCCGCGCTGGCAGGTTGACAATGCGCTGAAGAGCGGCAAGGATGTGCTGCTGCGGGTGGATGTACAGGGGGCGGAGACGATCCGCGGGCTCTACCCCGAAGCGGTACTGATCTACCTGATCCCCCGAAATTATGCTGAATGGTACAACCGCCTGGTGTGCCGGAAAACCGAATCTGAAGAGGACCTCAAGACGAGAGTCGAGATCTCCGTCAGGGAAGTGGAAAAGATCGGTATTTTTGACTACGTGGTGGTCAACGCGGAGAACCTGCTCTGCCAGGCTGTTGACGACATCATCAGCATCATCAGGACCGAACACCTCGCGGTAAATCACAGGAAGATCGTTTAATGTACGGCAATCCGGACCAACCTCCCGGAATGGATGGGCAAACCACGGGAGGTGGAATCCCCGTGATCTTTAAGCCGCCGGCACGCAAACCGCTGGTGACCTACGTGCTCATCGGGGTGACCATCTTCTTCTACCTGCTGCAGATGCTTTCACAAGCGATCGCCAGCGGGTATGACTGGCCGTTCATCCTGGGCGGGAAGATCAACGAGTTGATCCTGCAGGGGCAGGTGTGGCGGTTGATCACGCCGGCGCTGCTGCACGGCAGTTTGCTGCACATCGCCTTCAACATGTACGCCTTGTACTCGCTGGGTTCATCGATGGAACGCTATTACGGTCACCGCCGCTACCTGCTGCTGTACATCATCGGTGCGTTTTGCGGCAACGCGCTTTCGTTCCTGTTGTCACCGAAGGCCTCGATCGGCGCTTCCACGGCGGTGTTCGCGCTGGTGGCAGCCGAAGGGGTGTTCATCTACCGCAACCGGCAATTATTTGGCAGCCGCGCGAAGACGATGTTGACCAACCTGCTGGTGATCGTCGGGGTCAACCTGGTGAT
>CAYWVP010000091.1:0-6791 GCA_964461605.1 uncultured Anaerolinea sp. | reverse complement strand
CTCAGGTACACCGAGATGCTCAAGGATGAGCGCCTGATGGCAGGGTTTGGAGATTCATACGGTATTCAAAAAATGGCTCTTTCCAGGGCGCTGCAATTCGCCATCAATCGGGGGACATTATTGTGTGTGGGCAACGTAGGCGATTCACATGATTCGATTTATTTCCCGAATTCCGCCGAAGGGAAGGCCGCTTTCGAGGGTCTGACTGCTCATATATGGGATCCGGACCAAATGGATTCGTTTCCGGCCAAACTGCAGCCGGAGCGCCCCAATATCTACTCCCTTTATGAACAGAATATTGGTCCGCTTACCCCCATCCTGTCAGAAACTTTGCAAGAGGCGGAAAAGGAATATCCACTGGATTGGATCGAAGACGCGATCAGGATCGCGGTTGTAAAGAACGTACGTACCTGGCGTTATGTTGAAGCGATCCTGCGATCATGGAAAGAGAAAGGCCGCGATGGAACCGATAGGGAAACCACTGAAGAGAACCGCAAACGGGATAGCGAAGGAAAATATGGCGACTACGTCAACCGCTGATTCCGACCACAAAACACCGGATGTGTGCCCAATTTGCGGCGGGGTGGGTTTTCTGCGCCGTGACCTGCCGGTAGATGACCCCAATTTTGGCAGGCTTGTTCCATGTGTGTGCCAGCAGAACAAGGCCAACCAGGTCGCCCGCAATCGCCTGTACCAGATGAGCAACCTGGAAGCTTTCAAATCCATGTCACTCGCATCATTTTCTGTGCAAGGCCGGCTGGGGCTGGCGGATGAACAGATCCGATCGCTGCAATACGCGTTGAGCCAGGCGCAGCAATTTGCCGGCAACCCGCGGGGATGGCTTTTGATGATGGGCTCGTACGGATGCGGTAAAACGCACCTGGCTGCAGCCATTGCCAACACCTGCGTGGAATTCGGCATGCAGACCATTTTTCTCACCGTGCCGGACCTGCTGGATTGGCTGCGTTACTCGTACGATTCGATCGACCAGACCTTTGAGCAGCGTTTTGAAGAGCTGCGCAATGTAAACCTGCTGGTGCTGGATGACCTTGGTGCGCACAATGCCACCAACTGGGCGGCGGAAAAACTCTTCCAGATCGTGGATTATCGCTACATTCGCAAACTACCCACGGTGGTGACCACCAACCTTGACCTGGAGGACCTGGATGACCGCATCCGCTCACGCCTGCAGGATCCTGACCTGGTGACCTGTGTGCGCATCACCGCGCCGGATTACCGCACCCCGGTGAAGGAAACGCGCGACCCGCTTTTGTACCAGCTGCAACTATTATCAGACCGCTCATTTGGCAACTTCAGTTTGCGCGAACCCGAGAATCTTTCACCCGAGATTGCACTAAACCTGGAGAAGGTTTTCCGCACAGCCCAGGAATTTGCCGAACATCCGCGTGGCTGGCTGGTGATGACAGGCACATATGGCTGCGGAAAAACCCACCTGGCGGCGGCGATCGGCAATTACCGTAAGGGCATGGGCGATAATCCCGTCTTCGTGGTGGTGCCGGACCTGCTTGACCATCTACGTGCCACCTTCAGCCCGACCAGCGGCACCTCTTATGATGACCTGTTCAACCGTGTGAAGTCAGCGCCCATCCTCATTCTGGATGATCTGGGGACACAGAGCGCCACTCCCTGGGCACGTGAAAAACTGTACCAGATTTTCAATGAACGCTACAACGCCAAGCTGCCAACCGTGATCACCATGTCCAGCAACCTGGAAGACCTCGATGCACGCATCCGCAGCCGCATGCTGGATATACGCGTGTGCACGATCTTTGAGATACTCGCACCTTCCTACCGCGGGGGCGGCAGCCGTTCTCAACGTCCGAAGCGAAAGGCCTGATTTCGTCGGCAAAAATTTACTCCCGGGATAAAATCCCGGGAGTTTGTTTTGCAGAGCCTTTTAGAGGGGGTCTACTTCAGAAGTGCAGTGCGGGCAGCGGTCTGCCTTTTTTGCGATCTGGCTGAGGCAATGCGGGCACTCGCGTGTATCGGGTGCTGCGGGCGCTTCCTTTCGTGATAAGCGGTTGAGCGCTTTGACCAGCAGGAAGATGATGAAGGCGAGGATGACAAAATAGATGAGATTGTTGATGAACAACCCGTAATTGATCGTTGCCGCTCCTGCTTCCTGCGCTTCTGCCAGCGTGGCGTATTTGGTTTTTCCAAGATTGATGAACAGGTTATTAAAATTGACACCGCCCAGCAGCAAGCCGATCGGCGGCATGAGGATGTCATCCACCAGCGAGGAGACGATCTTGCCGAACGCTCCACCGATGATGACACCGATCGCCAGGTCCATCACACTGCCGCGCATAATGAATTCTTTAAATTCTTTCCACATAATTTCCTCCTCTTAATATTTTTGCTGTTTTTATTTTATCCTTTTTTCGATCAATTGGTGTTGATTTACCGGGGCGAGTGATAGAATTATGCCCATGTTTTCCCGGATCAATCAAATGGTTCGATCCTACCCGCGCCAATTCTGGCTGATCACGATCCTGATGATGCTGGCCTGGTTGTTTTACAGCATCATCTGGTCTTATCTACTGCTCTTTCTCAGCCAGCGCCTGGACCAGCCTCTCTCAGGTGTTTCATGGCTGATGACCCTTAACGCCGCGGTTGGCGTGGCATCCTCCTTCCTGGGCGGGGCGATCGCGGACCGCTTTGGACGTAAAGGTGTGATGGTGTTCTCCCTGCTGCTTTCTGCCGTGGGATGGTTCTTTTTCCGATCTGCTGACAATCTAGCGGTTGTTGCCCTTTTGGTGGTGATCACCGGCGCGACCACCCCGCTTTACCGGCTGGCTACCGATGCCATGGTAGCCGATCTGATTCCGGTGGAAAACAGGCTTGATGCTTATTCCATGCTGCGCATGTGGAATAACCTGGGCGTCGCCATCGGACCGGCAATCGGCGGATTCTTGATCTCTGTCTCCTATTTTGTTACCTTTTCTGTGGTCGGGATCGGTTTTGCCATCATTGGTGTTTTGAGCTGGCTGCTGCTGCGTGAAAGTGGAACCAGGCATCAAATACCCCATAATGAAGCAACCAAAAGTGGCAGAGGTTACCGCACCATCCTGCAGGACAAGGTTTTTGTGAAAACACTGGGCGCTTACACGCTCAACCGCATGTGTACTTCGATCTTGTGGCTGATGTTGGCGGCGTACACCAAGCAGAATTACGGACTTTCTGAGAGCAACTACGGATTCATTCCCGCCACCAACGCTGTAATGGTCATCACACTGCAGCTGCTGATCACCCGCAAGGTCAACCGGCATCGCCCGCAATCCGCCATGGTTGCCGGCACCCTCGTCTATGCCATTTCAATCCTCAGCGTGGCTTTCGGGGAGGGTTTCTGGTGGTTCTGGTTATGTATGGTAGGCGCAACGATCGGCGAGATGATCCTCGTTCCGACGACCACAACTTTCACTTCAAAGCTGGCGCCGCCTGATCTGCGTGCGCGCTACATGAGCCTGTATACCTTCACGTGGACCATCGGTACCGGTCTGGGTCCATTGCTGGCGGGTTTTGCCAGCGATCTCATTGCCCCCCGTGCCATGTGGTACACGGCAGGTCTGGCCGGGTTTGCCAGCTTCTTTATTTTTCTGCGCCTCGCCAGGTCAGGTTTGCACCGGCAGGATCAGACGGGCGAATCGCCGCTTGGCGGTATATGAAACGCCTGTACGCGCGCCTGGTGCAATTGATACGGGATTACCCTGCCCAATTCTGGCTGATCTTTGTCGGTATGCTGATCAGTACGATCGGCTCCTCGATGATCTGGCCATTTCTGATGATCTACGTATCCGGAAAACTGGATATTCCATTGACGCAGGTAGCTTCATTGATCACCATCAACGCCGTGATGGGACTGATCTTTTCGCTGATCGCCGGACCGATCATCGACCGGCTAGGCAGGAAATGGATCATGGTGATCAGCCTTTTGGGGAATGGACTGGTTTACGTTCTGATGAGCCAGGCGGAGACTTACTTCGGTTTTGCCGTGGCTGAAGGTTTGCTTGGCGCGTTAAATCCTCTCTATCGCGTGGGAGCGGATGCCATGTTGGCTGACCTCATCCCGCGGGAGAAGCGCCATTCAGCCTACGCCATCATTCGCATGAGCGGGAACACGGGGGTGGCCATCGGTCCGGCAATCGGCGGTTTCGTCGCGGTCAGGTCATACACGATCGCTTTCTTCATCGCTGCCGCCGGGATGATCCTTTACGGCTTGTTGATCGCCTGGCGCGCGCGTGAAACCCTGCCGGAGAATCCTGAAAGACAGTCGCAGAAAGCAGCGTTTGCGGGTTATGCGACCATTCTGCGCCATCGCGAGTTCATGAGTTTCACGGGTGTGTTTACGCTCACTTCAATGCTGGCTTCACTTATCTGGGTGCTGCTGCCGGTCTATTCCAATATTAACTTTGGCATTCCTGAGAACCGTTATGGTTTTATCCCCACAACCAACGCGGTGATGGTGGTGACGCTTCAATACCTGGTAACGCTCGTGACCAGGCGTTACAAGCCGTTGCCGGTGTTGACGGTGGGAACGGTGTTCTACGCGCTTGCCACCGGCCTGGTCGCGTTATTCAGTGGATTCTGGGGTTTCTGGTTCTGCATGGTGGTGATGACCATCGGTGAGTTGATCCTCGTTCCGACCTCCACGACCTATACGGCCAATCTGGCGCCGCCAGACATGCGCGGCAGGTACATGAGCATCTACGGTCTGACCCACAGCGTTGCTTCAGGCGTTGCCCCGCTGCTGGGTGGAATCCTGAGCGATACGATCTCTCCACGCGCCACCTGGATCGGCGGCGGGCTGCTAGGCATCGTCAGTGTGCTGGCTTTCTTGTTATTAGCCCTGAAATACCGCGAGAATCCTTCATCTACCTCATCCCAACCCGAGAATGCTTAGGATTTGATGAAGATCCACCGCGGTTGCGAATAGCTATCCCATTCTGTATAATACAAACATGCGGAACATTCGTGCGCTAATCCCGATCACATTCCTGGTCATTGCCATCCTTGCGGGTGCGGCTGGTGGTGCAAGCGCGCAGGAAAACGAATCCTTATATGTGCCGGAGACCGGACACTGGGTCTGGGGGGAGTTCCTAAAAGCGTACAACAGCGTGCCTGATCCTGTTTTTTACTTCGGATATCCCATCACGGATGATTTCAAGGACCCGGTCACCAGGGGGCATGTCCAATACTTTGAGAAAGCCCGCTTTGACCTGGTGGATACCGATGACGGCCCGCGCGTACAGATGGCACCGCTTGGACAGTTGCTGCACGAATCCGGCAATCCGCTGGCGGACATCCCCAACGAAGGTCCATCCTGCCGCGCTTTTTCATCCGGCTACAATGTCTGCTACGCTTTCCTGCAATTCTATGATTCGTATGACGGCGCGACACGCTTTGGTCAGCCGCTCTCAGAAGTGGAAGTCATTGATGGACGCTATGTGCAGTATTTTGATTACGCACGTATGGAATGGTGGCCGGATCTCCCGGCTGGTCAAAGAGTGCGATTGACAAACCTTGGGCAGAGCTACTTTGACCAGGTAGTGGCCAATCCGGACCTGCTAAAACCCAGCCCGCCCCCTGACCTGGCTGGAAATGTTTTAAATCCACGCGTGCGCGTTTTTGTATTGAAGTCATTCATCGGTGCTGATGAGCAACAGACCGTATACGTGATTGCCCAGGATCAATACTTGAGACCGATCGAAGGCGCCCAGGTTGGCGTGACGCTCAATTATCCGAACGGAACCGCAGAAAGTTACCGCCTCCCGGACACCAATGAGTACGGGGTAAGCCAGTTTTCGTTTACAACAGTAAATCTGCCTGTCAGGTCGGTGGTGACCATCAAGGCAGAGATCAGCATCCGTGGAGAATCCGGCAGCGGTAAAGCCTGGTTCCGCATGTGGTGGTGATTTTCTTCATTAAGATAAAAAAGATCCCCTCGTTATATTAGCTCAGCGAGGGGATCACTTTTTCGGTCATTGATTACTTCTTGATCAACTCCTGATAGAGTTTTTCATATTCAGAGCGGTTAGCCGGGTTGAGGGCGATGATCTGATTAATTACCGCAGCCGAGGCTTTTACATCCTTTTCCACCAATAATTTTTCGGCCAGGGCGTCCAGTTTCACAATTGCGGTTTCATACTTCCCCTGGTTCACGTAATAAGCCGCCATCCTTTTTTGTATTTCCGTGTTATCCGGTCGTTCGATCAGCAGTTCATCCAGGAAGTTTTCAGCTGCTTCCTGTGTGCCATCGGACTCCAGCAGTTTTAGATAGGCGTCCATCTCATTCATTGCCGCCGGACTGAGACCTAATCGCCCATAAAGATCGATGAGGGCAAGGCGTGGCGCGGGATCCAATGGCTGCAGGCTGCGCAGTTGTTCAAAGACCTTGATCGCTTCCTTCCAATTCAGGCTTTGCAGCTCAATGTCTGCCAGTTGGTTAAGGATCTTGACGGATTGATCACGTGATGACCTGACCTGGCGGGATAAGTTCAAAGCCTTGTGGTAGTAAGTCCGCGCTTCATCAAGGTCTGCCAGCAGATAGTACACATTGGCGAGATCCATCAGCTGCTCGATCATTTCCTCGTTCTGTCTATTGGTACGCAGCAGTTCGATCAGGTTCTTGCGGACGTTGGTGTCGATGGGGGCTAACCGGGTTACCTTGGACAATAAATGGATAGCCTGGCTGGTTTCACCGCGTAAAGTGTAAAGTCGCGAAACCATCAGGAATTTTTCGATCGCCTCGGAGATCCTGCCCTGGCTGATCA
>CAYWVP010000090.1:5043-6847 GCA_964461605.1 uncultured Anaerolinea sp. | reverse complement strand
CCCATTGGCAAGGACGAAAGCGAGAACGTTGTTCTGAGCTACCATGGAGAGATTGTGAAGCCGGATTTCACTCCGCTGCCGCACTGGGAGCTCGGACCGAAACTGGGGATCATCGATTTTGAGCGCGGAGTGAAGCTGACCGGATCACGTTTTTACGTCCTTAACGGAGCCGGGGCGCGCCTGCAACGCGCGCTGATCGCATGGATGCTCGATCTGCACAACCGGCAGGGTTATGACGAGCGTTACACGCCCTTCATGGTCAAGGCAGAAACCCTCTATTCCGCCGGGCAACTCCCCAAGTTCGTGGATAACCTTTACCATGACATTGAAGAGGATCTGTGGATGGTACCGACGGCGGAGGTTCCGTTGACCGGGATGTATCGTGACGAGGTGCTGGAAGAAACCAGCCTGCCGCAGAGATTCACTGCCTATACTCCCTGCTTCAGGCGGGAAAAAATGAGCGCCGGACGGGATGTGCGCGGAATCAAACGCGGTCACCAGTTCGATAAAGTGGAAATGTACATTTATTGCAGACCTGAAGAATCGATGCGCGAGCTGGAGAAAATGGTGGCGGATGCTGAGGAAACCTGCAAATTATTGGGTCTGCCTTACCGGGTCAAACGGTTATGCACCGGCGACCTGGGCTTTAATGCGATCATCACCTATGACCTCGAAGTATGGGCAGCGGGCTGCGGGGAGTGGCTGGAGGTCTCATCGATCTCCAACGTGGGCGACTTCCAGTCCAGGCGCGCCAATATCAAGTACAAACCTGAGGATGGCAGCCGGAACCGTCTGGTGCACACACTAAACGGATCGGGGTTGGGCATGCCGCGCACGCTGATCGCGGTGCTGGAAAATAACCAGCAGTCGGATGGGTCGATCAAAGTTCCAGAAGTACTGCGCCCCTGGATGGGCGGGATTGAGGTCATCCGGTAATGATGGAAAATATCGCAAATTCCGCCTGGTTCGTTCCAGTGCTGGCCGTGATCATGGGGGTCGGTCTGTTGGGGTTGTTGTTTTATATCATCCCCGGCCTGACCATCATCTGGCTGGCAGTGCTGGTATACGGACTCGTGGCAGGATTTAACGTTGGTTCCGGTATCCTGTTTGGCATCATCACCCTGCTGATGGTCGGCGGCAACTTAATCGACAACCTGATCATGGGGGCGGAAGCGAAAAAGACAGGGGCAAGCTGGCCTTCCATTATCGTCGCCCTGGTCGCCGGAATTGCCGGCACATTCATCCTGCCGCCTTTTGGCGGATTGGTCTTCGCTGCGGTGGGGATCCTGGTGGTGGAATGGATCCGCAAGCGCAATCTTGCTGAAGGCGCAAAATCGGCTGGCGGAATCCTGAAGGGCTGCGGTCTGGCTGTGGTGACGCGCTTCGGGATCGGCGCGCTGATGATCGGGTTATGGGTCATTTGGGTGCTCTGGCTTTAGTTGCACCCTAAGTAAGAATTCTTGTGAAGCGTCCGTCGATCCTACAATCGACGGACTTTTTTTAACACCCGGATGACGTGTAATATTTGGACATTTTGGATAATGTCAGTTTTATTTTTGTGCCATTTCTTCACAAGTTCTTCATAACTACCAAGTAAACTCAGGATACTTACTTAATGAGTGGAGAAGAACATGAAAAAAACCTTGTTTTCAAGACCTACGACCTGGATCATTATCGGACTTTTCATCCTGGCGCTTGCCTTTGGAGCGTATTATTTGCTACGGAATCGCACCAAACCTGCAGAAACTGAGACGCCGGCAGTACAGACAGCAAAGGTCAGAAAAGGCGACCTGGTCATCAGCGC
>CAYWVP010000090.1:3282-4943 GCA_964461605.1 uncultured Anaerolinea sp. | reverse complement strand
AAAAAAGCCCTGGAGATCCTGCAACGCGGTGAAAAGGAAAACCTGGCTGAATCACTTACTGCAGCGGATAATTCAACGCTTTCAAGGTTGAAAGACGTTTACCTGGCTTATGAAAACGCACGCATCGCGTTGGAAAACACCTACATGATCGCTCCATTTGACGGTGTCGTGGTCAATATGGACATGGTCCCCGGTCAACTGGCCGGCAGCAGCAACTTGTTGACACTCGCCGCGCTGGATACCCTGCAGGTGAAGTTCTACATGGATGAAACGGACCTGGCCGGTCTAAAGTTGGGCAACCGCACCGTGTACACTTTCAACGCTTATCCGGAATCCAATATATCCGGTGAGGTCACTTTGATCGAGAGTGTGCTGCAGGATGTGGACGGCTCACCCGCTGCGGTGGTGTGGGGGTCAATCTCCGGAACATCTTCGTTCGAAATCCTGGCAGGTATGACAGTAGATGTAGAGGTCATCGCCGGTGAAGTCGAAGGTGGTCTGATCATCCCCGTCCAGGCGCTGCGAGAGTTGACACCGGGTTCCTATGCGGTATTCCTGGTGAAGCCGGATGGATCACTTGAACTCACACCGGTCAGTGTGGGGCTAAGGGACTTTGCCAACGCGGAAATTACCAGCGGTTTAATGGCAGGCGACATCATCAGCACCGGCACGATCGAGACAAACGATGGAAACTAAACCTAAAGATAACACGCCAGTAATCCAGATCGAAGGCATCACCAAGGTGTACGGTGAGGCTGAAGCGCAGGTTCACGCGCTAGCCGGGGTGAACCTGCGGGTGGAAAGGGGAGAATTTGTCGCCATCATGGGGCCTTCAGGCTCGGGTAAGTCTACATTGATGAATATTCTCGGCTGCCTTGATCGTCCAACCAGCGGTACCTATCTTCTGGACGGGGAGGATGTGAGCCAGATGAATAAAAATGAACTGGCGGTGATCCGTAATCGAAAGCTGGGTTTCATTTTTCAGTCCTTCAACCTGCTTCCCCGCCTTTCAGCCAAGGCAAACGTGATGCTGCCGATGCTTTACAACCTGGCGCAGGATATCACGTCAGCGGAGGCTGAAATCAGGGCGATCAACGCACTGGAAAGTGTTGGGCTCAAGGAGCGGATCAATCACCACCCCAACCAGTTGTCCGGCGGTCAGCAGCAACGGGTAGCGATTGCCCGCGCATTGGTCAATGCTCCCTCGGTCATCTTCGCAGATGAACCCACCGGGAACCTGGATTCAAAATCGAGTGTGGAAATTCTTGAACTCATCCACAGGCTGCACGCTGAAGGGGCAACCATCGTGATGGTCACTCACGAACCGAGGATCGCTCAACAAGCTGGACGGGTGATCTGCGTGATGGACGGATTAATTATGAATAACGGGAATAACAATTCTCCCTGCATGGAAAAGAGGGAGGACGCATGAACCTATCCAAGATCCTCAAAACTGCCTGGGAAGGCTTGATGCTCAACAAAGTCCGGTCTTTTCTCACCACCCTCGGGGTCATCATTGGTGTGGCTTCTGTCATCATTATGCTGGCGGTTAGCTCCGGTGCGGAGGCCGCCATTGCAGATCAGATCAACGCGCTTGGAGCAAATTTGATCATCGTTTCCCCGGCGCGCGGTATACCGGGGTCAGCGAGGACACTGGTGAT
>CAYWVP010000090.1:1503-3182 GCA_964461605.1 uncultured Anaerolinea sp. | reverse complement strand
ATCACGGTAGGGTCGACAAAATTAACGATCATCGGGGTGATGGAATCCAAGGGGATCGTTTCAGACGTTGATTACGACGGGCGGATCTACCTGCCCATCAACCTGGTATTCCAGAAATTTATGATCACGAGCAACCTGCGGGGAGACCGCGTGCGCACGATTTACGTGAAAGCCGAAAGCCAGGAAAGAATAGAAAGCGTTATGGAACAGGTCACGGTGCTACTGGCGACCCGGCACGATGTTGAGGTCAGCAGTCCCGATTTTTCTGTGCAAACCCAACAGGACATCATCAGCGCACAAGAGGCTACCACCGAAGCTTTTCGGGATCTGCTGGCGTGGGTGGCCGCTGTATCCCTGGTTGTAGGCGGGATCGGCATCATGAACATTATGCTGGTTAGTGTCACCGAGCGCACGCGTGAGATCGGATTGAGACAAGCCCTTGGCGCACGCCCCAAGGATGTATTGCTGCAATTCCTGCTGGAGGCTATCTTTCTCAGCCTGGCAGGCGGGTTGATCGGAGTACTGGTGGGAATTGGCGGATCCTACCTGTTCGGTATGATCGGCGAGATGCCAATGAAGATCGTCCCGGCATCGATCCCGCTAGCGTTCGGTGCTGCCGCGGTCGTGGGTATTTTCTTTGGTTACTACCCCGCCACGCGCGCGGCACGTTTGGATCCTATCGTCGCTTTGCGACATGAGTAAAAAAAATTAAAAGTTGAGGTAAAAATGAAACTTACAAAAATTGCTTTGATCTCCTTGCTTCTCATCCTGGTTCTCGCGGCTTGCGGCAGCAAACCCGCGGAACAAGATCCGGTTAGTCCAGCGATCGTTGAGACGAGTGCCAACAATGTTGGTACGACCATGGCTACTGAAACTCCTGCCCCACCGCCTTCAGCCGGTATAACCCTGGATGCCAGCTACGAAAACGCCCTCTCCACACGGCTGGCACTGGCTTTGGGCATTTTGAAACTCGAGGAAAGTGATGTGCCGGTCACCACGGAACAGGCTCCTGTTTTGTTGATGCTATGGCAAGGTCTGGTGAACCTGACAAACTCGGGGACCAGCGCTGAGGCAGAAGTCAATGCGCTTCTCGCACAGATCGAGTCGACACTTACTCCAGAACAGATCCAATTGATCAACCAGATGAAACTCACCCAAACAGATACCCAGGCCTGGGCACAGGAAAATGGTCTCACCATTGGCACTGGCACCGGTACTGGCACTGGTATGGGGCAAGGTCAAGGCAGCAACTTAACCGCGGAGGAAAAAGCCACCCGGCAGGCGGCCAATAACCCGACAGGAAGTACTGCCAACCGCGAGAACAGCCTGTCAAACATGCTCACCCAGGCATTGATCGAATATCTGGAAAGCAAGAGCAAGTGAGTCTGATCCGCAAGCAATATTTGAGCTGTTGCCAGGTTCAGGTGATTATTGAACCTCACTGATGGAAAACACTCGACCAGTAAATGATTTGACCTGGCACCTCAATGGGATTACAAAATTCCGGCTCAATGAGCCGGAATTTTCTTGGACAGTAATGGTTTGTTGCGAGTATCGTCGACCAGAAAAGTAGAATCTACCAGGCACTAGTTCCCGGATTGATTCCTTTTCAGACCAGCCAGGAAACCGACCAGTAACCCGATCACGATGATGATAATGTAAAAGGAAAATCCCCACAA
>CAYWVP010000090.1:0-1403 GCA_964461605.1 uncultured Anaerolinea sp. | reverse complement strand
CGCATGGGCAGGCTGAGCAGAAAATCGCAGGACTGGCGGACCAGATCGCGAAGACCTTCGCCTTCATTGCCCACCACGATGGCAAGAGGACCCGTAAGCGGAATCGCTGCGGGAGATGCAGCACCCTCCTCACCGGCCAGCCCTATTACCCAGGCACCGGATTGCTTTAGTTGCTCGAGGCTGCGTGTGATGTTGCCCTGTGCGATCAGCATGTGCTCGGAAGCGCCGGCAGAGGCTGTTACCACAGCCGGGGTTACCGCAGCAGCGCGGTGCTGAGGGATGATCACGCCATGAACACCTGCCGCTTCGGCAGTTCGTAGAAGTGTTCCGAGATTCTGCGGATTCTGGATCAGATCCAATACAAGCACGAATAGATCCTCACCTGAGGAGGTTGCGCGCTCAAGGATATCCAATATGTCTACGTATGGAAATTCGCCCACTTCCAGCGCCACACCCTGTGGATTCTCGCCCAAGCGATCCAGGCGATCACGGGTGACACGCTCAACTGGAATCTTGCGACTTACAGCTATGCGCATAATTTCAGCAATGCGGCCTTTTTCTTCGACACCTGAAGCAAGGAGCAACTTAAAAACCTGGCGGCGGCGTGCTACAAGCACTTCCATCACCGGGTTTCGTCCGGTTATCCATTCTTTCATCGGTCAATCATTTCCAGTGCCAGGAGGTACCTTCCTTGCTGTCCTCCAGCACTACCCCCATCTCCGCCAGCCGGTCGCGCACTTTATCGGAGAGCTGCCAGAGCTTGTTGACGCGCAGGTCCTTGCGGATCTCCACCAACAGGTCGATAAAACCATCCGCGACGTGTCCACCTTCATCCGGTTTTTCAAGCGTCAAGCCTAACACCCCGGTCAGCTTGAGGAGCTGCTGTTGCGCAGTGGACAGTTGTTCATCAGTTGCGCCGTCAGCGCGCGCCTGGTTGATCGCACGCACCAGTTCAAATAGCTGGGCCAGCGCACCAGCAGAATTAAAATCATCATCCATTGATTGGATGAATCCCTGCCCGGTTGCCTCAGCCTGGCTGTCAAGCAAATCCAACGAAGATTGGGGCGCGCCAGCGGCACCGGGTAAGGCGGGTTTTAACCCCGAACGCAGGCGATCAATGGCTTTTTCCGCCTGGTTGAGAATATCATCAGAGTAGGAAAGCGGATTACGGTAACCGGAGTTCAGTACGAGCATGCGCAGGGTGTCCGCTGGATGATTGGCAAGGAATTCCTCGATGGTGACAAGGTTGCCGACAGATTTCGACATCTTTTCACCGCTTAATTGGAGCATGCCGTTATGGATCCAGTAACGCGCGAACGTTTTACCGGTAAAGCTTTCACTTTGCGCAATCTCGTTCTCGTGGTGCGGGAAGATCAGGTCGTTGCCGCCGCCGTGGATGTCGA
>CAYWVP010000089.1:0-6908 GCA_964461605.1 uncultured Anaerolinea sp. | reverse complement strand
CGGTCGATGTAGTAGTAATTCCCGCCGCCGTTGTTGGCCATGGCTTCCAGCAGGTGTTCATTGAAACCCAGACCGATACCAAAGGTGGAGGTCGCCACACCGCGCTCGAACAGGGCAGCAGCATGATGGCTCAGATCCGCGGGGTCAGTGATGCCCTGGTTGGCCTGCCCGTCTGTGAGCAGCAGGGTGCGGTTCACCTTTCCGTCAGACAGGCGGCGCGCCACGCTTTCACAACCCTGCAGCCAGCCTTCACCCAGGTTGGTGGAGCCGCGCGCTTGTAAGCGGTTCACCCTGGCGATCATTTCACTGCGCTCGGTGGGGGTCACCGAGTTGACTTCCGCGTCAACGGTGACGATGTTATCAAAATCAATAATGCTGACACTATCAGCCGGGCGCAGCAGGTCCAGGATCTGCCGGACCGCGACCTTGGCCTGTTCCAGCTTGCCGCCGCCCATTGAACCGCTGCGGTCGATGACCAGTGCCAGGTTGAGCGGCGTGGACTCGCGTCCGAGTGTCGCTTCGGGTGCGGTTAGTTCGATCTCCAGGATACGGCTGGTAGGGACGCTGTTGGAGATCAGTTGAGCGTCTGTTCTGATGGTTAACTTTGGTGCCTGCATAATGGTAAACCTCCCTTTATTGTCATTTACGGTTGCGCACAAGATCAAGTAGATCTTCGACAAGTTGTTGCGTTTTCTTGTTTTCCGGTTGCCGGATGTGCAGTTCCAGCCCCGGAGCCAGTGGAATGCGCCGCCATTCCTCACCCGGAGTCGGCGCTGCCACGATGATGTTGCGCCTGGAAGGACGCGAATCCAGACGGGGATTGCGGTCCATCTTCTCGTTGAGCGGTCTTTCACCGCGCAGCTGCTGGATGTATTCCAGGGCATTTTTCTCGCGGACCTGTTCTAACCGCGGCTGCGATGCCTGGCTGGTGATTGGTTGCTCAAACATGGGCAGCGCCTGCAATCCGGAAAGCGCGCTGACGGGGTCCTTTTCGAACGCGTCAAGCAGCGGGATGATCTCGTTATCCGTGATGGCATCCAGTAGTTGCTTGATCCTGTTCAGCGGCAGGTAGGCATCCTTGAGAATTTTGATCAGCCGCAGGCGGTGCATGTACTCATCGGTGAAGACCGCGTATTTACCGCGTATCTCGGGCTGGGGCAGCAATCCCTCCTGGATGTAATAGCGGATGGTGCGGGTGGAGACACCCGAGAGATCAGCAAGTTCAGAGATCCAGTATTCACTTCGCAACATATGCCCTCCAATGTGAATTTATAATAGCACCATTACGTAATACTGTCAAGATTAAAAGATTAAAACGTTGAGTAGTTTATCAGAGGGGAGGGAATTTCAGGCGAGGATGCCGTTGAGGTAGATCTCGATCAGTTCCTGCAGGACAGCGGTCTGGCCTTCCGAGTCGACCGGTGCACCCAGCAGCATCTCGTTCATGTTGAAGGCGTAAAAGAGGCCGAAGAAAGCGCGCAGCAGGGCGTCATCCGAAAAGGGTTGCAGGTTGCCGGATTCCTTGCGCAGTCGCCGGGCAAAATCCTGCAATCCGGGAGCGACCGCGGGGTAGGCTTTGCGCAGGTGTTGACCCTGGAACTCAACGACGTCAATAAAGACCAGTTTAACCAGGTCGGGGCGGGCTGCCAGCACATTGACCATACGGCGGGCGGCCGTGCGCACCAGTTCTTCGGTGTCCTTGCCGCGCGAGTTTTCCAGCGCCAGCAGCAGCGTGGGGTAGGGGTTGTAGGCCTCGAACACCGCGGCAAAGAGATCATCCTTGTCGGTGAAGTGATTGTACAGCGAACCCAATGCCACACCGGCATGTTTGGCGATCTGCCGCATGGTAGTGCCGTGAAAACCCTGCAACAGGAACAGCCCGTGCGACACGGCAATGATCTGCGCGCGTGAGCGGGTGGGGGTGGGTCTGACGGGTGCTTCCGAACGGTCGTTCATCCGGCGAATTCTACCGGATAAAAGAAAAACACGCAATGCATTTGCGTGTTTTTCATGAGGTCGGGTTTGGCGGGGATTAATCCGGCAGCAGAGCCTTCATCTGATTGTAAATGATCCCGGCGGCGCGTTCGGGCATAAGTCGGTAGAGAAAGTCCATGGTTTTGGTATCGCTGCCAATGAGCACGCGGTACTTGCCGGCTTCCATTCCGGCGATTATCGCCTGCGCTGCCACGTCTGCCGGGGTGGTCTTGTATTTCATGTCGGCGTTGGATTGCTGTTCGCTGGTCATGACACCTGAATTGACCGCGATATTGGTGGTGGTGGCGCCGGGGAACATGATGCTCACACCCACTCGGGTGCCGCGCAGTTCAGAATGAAGACCTTCGGTAAAGAGCTTGACGGCGGCTTTCGAAGCGCCGTAGATGGTCTGCCCGGGAACAGGGAGAAAGCCGCCCATGCTGGCGATGTTGACAATGTGCGCCTCAGGACGCTGCAGGAGGTGAGGCAGGAATGCGCCGGTCATGTACAGGGTGCCGTAGAAGTTCACATTCATCACCCGTTCGATCTCCGCCAGTTCCAGGTCTTTGAAACGCACAAAACGCTGGATGATGCCGGCGTTATTGATCAGTCCGTCCACTGCACCGTGCACTGCAATGATGGCTGCCGGCAGGGTTTCCACCGCAGCCCGATCGGCGATGTTGACGATATGGGTGCTCAGTTTGTCACGCAGGCTGCCGGCGACCTCAACGGTTTCAACCAGGTTCTTTTCACTGATATCCACTGCGGCGACGCGGGCGCCTTTTTTTAACAGACCAAGCACAAGTTCACGGCCGATGCCGCTTCCGCCCCCGGTTACTACGATCACTTTTCCGTTTACTAACATAGTATCCCTCTCTCTGGGTCATCCTGTTCATGGCCGGGACGGGATTGTGATGAGAACGGATGACAAATTAGACTTTGTAGATTTATTTTATCATATAAGGAGTTT
This sequence comes from uncultured Anaerolinea sp., assembly GCA_964461605.1. GTDB lineage: Bacteria > Chloroflexota > Anaerolineae > Anaerolineales > Anaerolineaceae > UBA6107. The sequence goes on along the minus strand of CAYWVP010000089.1, from coordinate 3,964 downwards.
ACGGAAAACATTCTGGTATCAACATGGCAGGTCAGGGTAAAATACCTTGGAAACGCGACCCGATCCGACTGGAGAGAGATGATGACATTACAATTTGCCCGGCTCACCCCCAACGCGGTAGCTCCCACCCGCAAACACCCCAACGACGCTGGGGTGGATGTTTACGCCAGCGAGGAGGTACGCATTCCACCGTTCTCATGCCGGGTGGTGCCCACCGGGGTGACCCTCGAGGTGCCGGAAGGAACGGTAGTGCAGGCCTGGCCGAAGAGCCGCCATGATCACCTGCTCGGTGCCGGGGTGATCGATGCCGGTTACCAGGGCGAGATCAAGATCAAGGTGGTCAATTATTCGTGGAAACCCCTGCGCATCCGGCGCGGTGATGCCATTGCCCAGCTGGTGCAGCTGCCCGTGATTTGTGAGCCGCTGGAGGAGCTGCCACATGATGAAATCCACCGCGTCAGGTCAGAACGCGGTGGTGAAGGCGGTATTCATTTAAAATAAAAAGAAGAGGGTGGGAGGGGATCCCACCCTGTAGCCGTCACGCGACCGGTTCGTAAATGTAGAACACCGAGTCCGGCGCGAAGTCTTTAAACTCCTCGGTGTACACTTCCATATCATAGCCGCCGGTGGGCTTGTAGCCTGAGCGGGTGAACCAATCGTCGGCGATGCCGGCGTAGGTATCCTTCAGTGTCTCGAGTGATCCGCGGTGGGCAAACACGGCGTAGCGATTCTCAGGTACATCGATCACGACCATGCCATCAGGTACGCGGTCATAAGCTTCCACCTTGAAGCCTGCCACGTACTCGAAGACGCCGCTGGACTCTCCGGGCAGCATCAGGCACACCCCGTATGCGCATTCGCCGGTAATGGGGATCTCGTGCGCGCGCGGGTTGAGCCGTCCCCACATCTGCGCGATCTCCTGGTTGGCATTGTTGCCGCGATACTTCATCCCCATCACCTTGAAAGCAGGAAGGGTTTCAAAACGTACAGGTTCCATTGCATTCTCCTTTTTTCCTTTTCCGGTTTCTGTCGAGAGATCCCGGCTGGTGACAATATCTGCGAGAGTAACAACTCCCTCGCGTTCGATCAGCGCCAGGCGCTGTTCCACGCGTTCCAGACGCAGCGTTTCGCGCTTTACAGACTGCTGCAGTTCAGCCTGTTTCATGCGCAGCATTCCGCGCAGTTCCTCGGGGTTGACCGTATCACGCAGCAGCTGGCGGATCTGTGCCAGGCTGAAGCCGAGGTCCTTGAGCGCCAGGATGCGGTTAAGCGTTGGCAGCTGGTCGCGCGTGTAGTAGCGGTAGCCGCTGTAGCGGTCGATGTACACTGGCGAAAGCAGTCCTTCGCTCGCGTAAAAACGCAGTGTCTTCACCGTTACGTTGGCTTCCCGCGCGAAATCGCCGATCTTTAACATCTTCTTTTGTTCCTGTTCATGGCCATGTGAATACTATAACACCTCCCCCGGGGGGAGAGTCAAGAGCGATTTATGTGAAATCTGTGTGAATTATCAAGTCAGTACTGTATGTGCTTTTCCTGCGGTGTTTGTCCCCTGATCATGAAGGATGATAAAATCTTAATATGATCAAAAAGAAATTCCAGCTTTTTGCCATTGTGTTGATCCTATCCCTACTCGCAGCGTGCGGTACAGAGAAAAGGGCGGATGCGCTGGATGGAACCGCCTGGCAGCTGGTGACGATGGGTGATGAACTCCCGCTGCCTGAAAGCACCCTGACGATCGCGTTTGAGGATGGGCAGGCCGGGGGTTCCGCGGGCTGCAACTCCTATGGGGGAACCTACACGATCAAGGATAACGAGTTTGGTTTGACGGATATCGCATCGACGCTAATGGCCTGCCTGGACAGCGGCGTGATGGAACAGGAACAGGCTTACCTGGTCTTCCTGGGCGAGGTGACCAGTTACAACATCAGCGCGGACGTGCTTTACCTCTCCAGACCGGATGGCAGTTCGCTTAGATTCATTGCGCAACCCTGAAACTAATTATCAATCCACTCGCACCAGATCGATCACAATCTGCTCACCCTGGTCTTTCAGCGTAAGCTGGAGAGAGTTTTCATCACATGAATAGCTTCCTTCATCAGCGATCTCGAAGGGTACCACCGGACTTGTTCCTGTGAATGGTCGGATGTAATCCCCTTTCACCACCACCCACTCATACAGTTGATTCGCTGCGTTAAGCTGGGTAAAACGCAGTGTGTCGTCCTCCACCTGGTAGGTGCCATCAATCAGGATATCCGCCTTGGCATCGAGGTAACTATCCATAAACGCGGAACGCAATGACAGCCCGTTTGCGTGGTAGGCGAAGTTCGTTCCATCGAACTTCAAGTAAAGTGCCCCTTCCATGACCTGCAGAGAGGGCACTGATGTGAGGTTGATCAGCAGGTTTTGCACTGTTTGCGGGCTGATCTGCCAATCACCCGCCAGGCAGGTGCCGGCTGCCGGGGTGGGGGTAGCGCTGAGTGCGGGTGCCATGGTATGTGTGGGGTCTGGTGCCGGCGTGTCAACCGGAGCAGCAACCGGTGTAGTTTCCGGCAGCGGGGCGCAGGCTGCGATCGTCAACATCAGGCAAACGAAAAACAGGGCGGTAAATCGGACAGGTGGCATCATACATCCTTTTAAGAGGGTAGATTTTCAGTCTACATCATGGGCGGTGAAAATACAATCGATGAATTTTTTAAGCGGACGAACTGTATAATCGAGGTGCAACCGTGCTTTCGCGTTGTTTTTTGGAGGGTAGGATGAAAACTGATCTCCCGACCAACTCTGAGGATGGGCAGGATCAGCCCAGGAGGAAGCTCGAGGAATACCAGCTGCCTGATGAGTTCCAGGCTTATGACGACCGCAAAAAGATCACGATAATCTGGCTGATCGTACTGGTAGTGATACTCGCGGTGGTGATCGTGGTTATCGGCAAGATCACCTGATTCCAGCGTGTCGCGGGAGGTTGATCTCTTGACGGACGCTGTATAATAAAATTGCATCACGGATCTGATCGAAAGCGGAATCCATCGCTTTATATTTCCAAGCCGCTGTCACTGACAGCGGCTTTTTAATCCCTGGCGCGGAGGGGTGCGGGAGGTGGTCCGTGTAAAGCAAACTCACCTCCCATTTCTGAAAAAGGAGTGAAGCATGAGCCTAAAATTGTGGATGACCATCAAGGCGGTCGTGGTCGCGCTATTCGGGCTGGGATTTCTGTTGATCCCGGCGTGGATGGGTACGCTCTTCGGGACCAGCACGGATGAGACGGGATTACTCCTCGGGCGCTTCTTTGGCATGGCGTGGATCTTCGAAGCCATTCTGCTTTGGTTGTGTAAGAACTTCCCCTGGCCTGAAGCGCAAAAGATCGTCATTGCTATTTTCATCAGCAACCTGATCGGACTGGTGCTCGCGCTAATCGCCGTGATCGGCGGGTTGTTCAGCGGGATCATGGGCTGGCTGTCCGTGGTGCTCTTCCTGATCTTCGTGGTGGTTTTCGGATACTTCCTTTTCGTAAAGAAAAGCACCTGACCTGATCCCTCCAGGTGAGAAAAACCTCCCGCCGGGTCAACGCGGCAGGGAGGTGTTTGTGTTTAATCACCCGCTTTAATGCCGCATTACTCACATCGTATAGAATACTTGCAGGTTTGTAATTATGCTCACATCTCATATTTCAGTATAATTGAATAACCGATATATTACCGGGTGGAGGAAACATGCGTATAAAAGTCCTGCTGGGGTTCATTTTGATCACTGCATTCATCCTTGGCGGATGCGGACAGGTGCCGGACGGGCAACAGGTTGCAGACGAACTCAATAAAATACTGACGCAGGTCGCGTTGGAAAACACCGATACTGCAGCTCCTCCTCCTGAAGCACTGCCAGCCACCGAAACCCCCGCGCCTCCTGCGGCGGATGCCACTGCCACAGCCACCCCGGATGCGATACTTTCCATCACCTCCATCGAGGA
>CAYWVP010000088.1:5741-6963 GCA_964461605.1 uncultured Anaerolinea sp. | reverse complement strand
CCCTTCGATCAACTCCACGGTTACATCCGCCATGCAATCCGTGAACGTGCGCAGGTCAGCCAGAGCTGGCACATCACCCACCTTGAGGTTCAAACCACACGCTGCCATGATCCTGCGCGCCGGTTCCGCCAGGTGCTGAATACGCCCCGTGGCGTGGTCAATGATGATGATCCTCCCGCCGTAGTTCATCGCCGCCCCGCCAAGCAGGTTGCCGCTGCGGAAGATTGCGCAGTTGGCGCTCCCCCCGCCGATGTCCACGTTGGTCACCGTGGTGTAGTGCGCCTGGGAGTATTGCGCCGCCCCGGAGCCGCGCCCGGAGATCAGGCTCTCCACGTTCGGACCGGCAATGCTGACAATGAATTCACCCGCCAGCCCGGTGAGTGCCTGCAGGATCGCGTCGGCGTTCTTCTTTTTTGCCGTCTCACCGGTGATGATCACCGCACCGGTCTCCACCTGTCCCGGGTCGACCTGCGCTGCGGCGTATTCCTGCCGCACCATGGCATGCAGTTTCTCCGCGTCGATCGTTTGTTCATCCTGCAGCGGGGTGAGCATGATCGGGCTCTGATACAGGATCTCCCGCGCTGTGATCGAAACACGCGGGATCAATCCGGTGCGCGCCACGTTAGCCAGCTGCAACCTGGAGAACACCACCTGTGTCGTCGTGGTACCGACATCGATTCCAACGGATAACAGGGATTGGGTATCAGGCATCCGGATATTCCAGTTCTGAAATTAATTCTCGACGGTTGAACATCACAAAAAAAATGCTGCCGTGCTTAACCGGCAAAAATTTGCCTATCGCAATTGGTTTTCCGTGCGTTTCCATCCGGTAATCCACACCAGCCGGAATCGCCCGATTGAACCTTTGCGAATTCATTATACACTTGATCCCCCGGCACCCTTTGAGCGCACAACCTCACCTGAGCGGGATTACGAATCAGGACGGATTGCCCGTGCGGGGCTCCCGGTTTTGTGAGAGGATCTCCTTCAGAAGATCAGGCCGGTTGGTCAGCATGCCGTCCACACCCAGCTCGATCATTGCCCCCATATCTTCCGGTTCATCGACCGTCCACGGATACAGAGATACCCCATGCTCTTTGATTTCAGTCACGATGCCGCTGTCCAGAGCCCGGAAGTACGGCATGCAGGCGGATATCCCGTGGCTGCGGCAATAAGCCCCGTAATCATAGATCCAGTTGTCAAACGGGAAAAGCAGCTTTAC
>CAYWVP010000088.1:0-5641 GCA_964461605.1 uncultured Anaerolinea sp. | reverse complement strand
CCGCGTAGACTGTAAGTGTCAGCACTGGTTTCGGGTTGTGTTCCCAGGCGAACGATCTCCGGGCGGATGGCTACGTGCTCACCGGTCACTTTTTCCCCGCTCGCCCTGCTGAAATCTTCAGCCGGCAGGATGGTGTAATTGCCGATAAATGTCGCGGCGAACAGTGTGCGCGGCTTTGAATACAGATCAATGGCCGTGCCGCTTTGTTCAATGTACCCCGCGCTGAGCAGGTGGATCATATCCGACATCACCATGGCTTCTTCCTGGTCATGGGTCACGAAGATGGTCGTAATGCCCAATTCCTTCTGGATGCGGCGAATTTCGATGCGCAGGTTGCGCCGCAGCAGCGCGTCGATCGCGGATAAAGGCTCATCCAGCAGGAGTACCTTGGGTTCCGTAACGATAGCCCGCGCCAGCGCCACCCGCTGCTGTTGACCTCCGGAGAGCTGACCGGGGTAGTTGTTGATCTTTTCAGAAAGACCCACGAGATCGAGGATTTCCTTCACTTGTTGATCAATATTGCCCTTTTGTTCCTTCTTCATTTTCAGCCCGAACGCCACGTTCTGCGCCACGCTCAGGTTCGGAAAAAGCGAGTATTGCTGAAAGACCATACCGATCCCGCGGTCGCGCGGATTGACATCCGTGATGTCTTTCCCCTCCAGGTAGATCCGGCCGGAACTCACCTTCTCCAGGCCAGCCAGGCAGCGCAGGAGCGTGCTCTTACCGCATCCTGAAGGGCCAAGCAGCGTGACCAGCTGACCTTTTTCAATATCCAGGTTTATATCTTTGAGCACATGGTTTTTGCCGTAAAACTTATTGATGTTTTCAAATCGGATATAAGCCATTTTTATCTTCCTTTACTTTCCATTCTTAACCGCTTGTCCCGGCTCTGGAGATAGAGCACCAGGGCTGTGATCAGGAATGTAACCAGCATGATGATGACAAAGACCGCTGAAGCTTCCGTGCTGGAGCGCTTCATCGCCAGGAACAGGTAGATCTGCACATTCTGGAACGAACTCCCGGTGATGTTGCGGATCAGCACGTAATCGCCAAAGATGATCCCCACAGCCAGCAGCGAGGAAACGGTGATGCCGGAGATGATGTTGGGCACGATCACCTTAAAGAACGCACCGATCTTGCTGGCACCCAGCATTTCAGCCGCTTCGATCAGCATGGGCATGTTCACTGCGTGCATGCTGTTGCGGATCCCCTGGTAGATGTACGGCAGGATGATGATGCAATACGCGCCGATGAGCATGACAAGCCGCAGACCGAAAAATCCCCCGATTCCGGCGTAAAGGCCAAGGATGCTGACGGAGAGGATCACACCCTGGATCGTGTAGGGGATCATGCACAGGAACTGTACGTACTTCTCAAGTTTCGGGAAGTAAATGGTCACCGCAAAAAGCGCCAGCAGGGTAATTACCACCGTGAGAGCAATTGGAACAATACAAACGATGACCGTCCGGCCTAATGTGAGCAGGAACGCTTTATTGGAAAGCAGGGAAATGTAGTGGTCGAGTGTGAATCCCTCCGGCAGGATGCCGGTCCATTTCCTGAACATCGAATAAATGGCCGTGGCGACCAGCGGAATCAGCAGGTAAATGATGACCGCGATAATGTAAATTGGGGCAAACCTGGATTTTTTCATCTATCTCCCCTTCCATTTGGTGGTTTGACGGATGATGGAATTGTTGATGATGATGGCGGCGAGCATGAGCAGCATCATCACCACCGACAACGCCGCGCCGAGGTGCGGCCGCGTGGTCATGTCGCCGGTGAACATGCCGGTAATGTTGACCGGCAGCAGTGAATAATTATTCATTAGCAACGCGTAAGCTGTGGCGTATGCCGCCAGGGCATTCGCGAAAAGCACACTCATCGTGCCCAGGATGCTGGGCAACAGCACCGGGATCCCCACCTTGAACCAGAAATGATAACCGCGCCCTCCCAGCAGTTTATTGGCTTCCTTCCACTCCTCGCGCACCCCGCTGAATGCCGGGATGAGCAGCAGGGTCGAAAGCGGGATTTGAAAATACACGTACATCAGGATCAGACCGCTGCCGGTATACAGGTCAAAATTCGCCAGGTAGTCCAGTCCCAGTGTCTCCGCGAGCAGCAGGAGCACCCCGGAATTACCCAGGATGATCATGTAAGCGAAAGCAAGTGGAACGCCGGCAAAGTTGGATGTCATGTTCAGGATGGTCAGGAACAGGTTTTTCAACCTTCCCTTGCTGCTGTGAGCAGATTGAGCGCCCAGGAAGCCTATGGCGATGCCAATAAGGGTGGATATGAGCGTGATCTTCAGACTATTCAGGATCGCCCGTTGATAGGAAAGCTTGGTAAACGCAGCGATGTAATTCTCGAGTGTGAACAGCACGCTGCTGTCCGTTTCGGATTGAAAACTGCTGATGATCATCATCATGAGCGGCAGGATCTCATAAAGAAAAACGACCACCAAAAAGGGAAGCAGAACCAGCAAGTAGATCTTCGTATTCCCGTTTTTCTTCATAGGAATCTCCAATATCTAAAGATGGGGTGTATACGGCATACACCCCATCTCATTCTACAAAGTTTCGCGCAAAAGAGCGGTCACGCCGTTAATTGCTCATCAACGGAATGATCTCCTCTTCCCAACGTTTGGAGATCTCTGCACCGACCGCGGCGTATTTGGCGGCATCGGTGATGGGAACTGCATTGGCGTAAGAAGCCTGCTGCAGTGTCGCGTCCTGAATTTCCTGCGGGATCACAACGTCAGTGCGGGTCGGCACAGCGCCGGCCTTGGCCAGGTTGATCTGTCCTTCATCACTGAAGATGTACTCGCGCGCAAGGGCAGCCGCGAACGGATGGGGTGCGTATTTGTTGATCACGGAGGCATAACCACTCAGAATGGCACCATCCTGGGGAACGCCGACAGTGAAGGTGTAATTGGGGGTCTCATTGCGATAGGTCAACGCGTTGTAACTCCAGGTAACGCCCAACTGAACCTCACCAGCCTGGATTCTCTGAAGGAGAATGTCACCCTGGTCGATTCGGCCGGCTTTTGCCATTTCAGCCCAGAACTCAAAAGCGGGATCGAGGTTGTCCATGTCACCGCCAAAGGCATAAGCGGTGGAAAGGACGTTCGCCTGTCCGGTAGCGCCGCCGATCACATCACCAATGGTGATCTTGTAGGTGCCAGCGCGCACATCCGCCCATGAAGTGGGGGCTGCGTCATCGGTAATGTCTTCGTTGTAGATGAATGTGGTGGCTCCGGTGTACGCGATCATCCACAGTCCATCCGGGCCTTTTGCCCAGTCAGGAACGGCATCCCAGTAGGAGGTTTTGTAACCCTGCACAAGATCGCGGGAGATCGCTTCAGATGTAAAGGCAAGACCTACATCGCCGATATCCTTGGTGGGAGCATCTTTCTCGTTTTCGAACATGTTAAGCTCTTCCGCGGAGCTCATGTCAGTATCGGCGTGGGTAATGCCATACTCAGCGGTCAGTTCCTGCCATGATTCTCCCCAGTTCGCCCAGGAATCCGGCATACCAACTGATTCAACATGGCCTTCTTTCTTGGCGCCTTCAATGATCTGCTCGAGAGTGGCTTCGTTCAGGTTTACAGCTTCGTCCTTTGCACCCGTTCCGGCGCAACCCGCAAGGATCAGGGAGGCAAGCATTACCAGTACGACCACTTTGAAGATCAGTTTCTTATACATATATTCTTCTCCTCTTGTTTGCGTCCTGGAAGACATCCTTCCAGACGCATATTTTGGGCGTGATGAACCTCTCATCACGTTGGGTAGATTGCTTCACTAACTGGAGACAATCTCATCCCGCTTCACAATACCAATTGAACATTTATCTACCAGTTGAATTTTCGAAGATTCGCAGCAAAGACTGGAACTGGAACCCGGATGAGTTCCTCATCAGTAATGTGCACTCGCTTACCTTATAGCGCATCACCTCTTTCCGTTTGGAATGATCGAATTGCATCGTAAAGGGCAAGGCAGGCAAAACAAATCGCTGCCAATTAATTTATATTATACAAGCAAACCCCAATGTAGCAGTTTGACAAAAGTCGCAGCCAATTATTTTCTGCCTGTATGATCCAAAATATCCGTTACTTACAATTGATTCCAGTAAATAACCGGTCAGCCTATCAGTTAGTGAGCTTCAAGTGGTTTTAACGATGATGTCCGCCAGCAGGTTGGCCGCCTCGTCTCCGCGGTCAGCGGCGTTGCTCAAATGCCGGTACACTTCGCGCATTTTCATGATCCTGATCAACTTTTTAACATCCCCGGTCTCCTCGAACATGTCCGCCAGGGCTTCCCGGTAAACATCTTCCACCCGGTTTTCAAAGGCTTTGGCGCGTTGGGCATGTTCGGCTGCCACGCCCGGGTGATCCTCCAGCCGTTCGATCGCCATCACCAGTTCGAACGTGGCTTCCCGCAATAGCGAGCAGATACGCACCATGTGCTTGGTGGGATCCACCTTGAGGATCACGATTTCGCTCATTGTGGAGTATGCGTAATCGAGGATATCATCGATCGCGCGTGAAAGCGCAAAAATATCTTCACGGTCAAACGGCGTAACAAAGGTACGGTTTAATTCATCAATGAGGACACGGCGTGATTCATCCGCCTCTTTCTCCTTGGCTGTCAATTCATCAGCCAGTGATCCGGCCGGATAGGACAGGTACGCCTTGAGGATATCCACCCCTTCAAGGGTAAGGGAAGCCTGCTCGTGCAGCAGGTGGATAAAAATATTACGCCTTTTTCGAAAGATCTTTAACATGCTTCTTCTCCGCTGGACGGGCCCGAGGGTATCGGGGGTGCGCCTGGTGTGTTCTGTATCTCCAGTATACATCATGCCGCCTGAATTCTTCCGCCGCCTGCCATTCGTTCACACCCCCACCCAGGCAGGGCAGTAAACTTCCATAAAACAACCTGACCTGAAAATACGTATAATCAATGAGAATTAATCTGCAGGTAAAAAATGGGAGGGATGCATTGAAAAAATGGCTTAATGCACTGCTAAAAGTCCTGATTATTACCGTGGCGGCTTCGGCGATTGTTGTGGTGATCGGTCTGATCGCCCGCTGGCAGACTCCGGTGCAATTCAGCGATGGATTTTTCTGGGCGGGCGTTGTGCTGGGGGGCGTTGGCGTCCTCGGGTCTTTTGGTGATAAAAACATGCGCTTCAATGCCGGTGTCAAGTATCTTCAGTCACCTCCCCAGGAAAAATACTCCCAACTCTCTGGGGCAGAGGATGAAAATGCACGCGTGCGGCGATCTCTCGTAGACTCCGGAAAAAGCTTCAATTCCTACCTGCTGCTCTTCTTCAGCGCCATTCTGATCATCCTGATTGGATACCTGGTAACGGAATTATTCTAAGAATCGATCTTTCGATCGATCAATGATCTGTTTCTGCTTCACGCAAGACACAAAGTGAGGGTCAACATGAAAAAACCGATCCGCTCATTGGTCAAATCTCTGATCATTTCCGGCATCATCAGTGTCATTCTGGTAGTGGTGGGGTTGTTGTTATCCTGGAAGACCGCCATCCAGTTCAGCAACGCCTTTTTCTGGGCAGGAGCCATCCTGATCGTTTTCGGTGTATTAAGTATATTTGGCGGTTACGGCATGCGCTCCAACTT